>JACDAS010000076.1 GCA_013695295.1 Actinomycetota bacterium
ATCTCACTCGGGGGCAAGCAGTACCGCGTCCAGGAGGGCGAGCGTCTGCTCGTGGACCGGCTCGCCCACGACGAAGGGAAGACGTTCACCCCGGACCTGCTGCTCGTGGGCGGTGACGGCGACGTGAGCCTCGCGCCAAGCGGCGTGACGGTGAAAGCGCGGGTCGTCCAGCACACGCTCGGAAAGAAGATCCGGATCGGAAAGTACCGTCCGAAGAACGGCTACCGCCGCCACACGGGCTACCGCAGTCGGCTCTCGCAGATCGAGATCGAGTCGATCGGCGGCCGCAAGAGCGCAGCGAAGGGGGATCCCCCGGCCGAGAAGAAGGCGACGCGCAAACCCCCGGCAACAACGAAGGCGGAGAGTTAGATGGCACACAAGAAGGGACTCGGCTCGTCGAAGAACGGCCGCGACTCGAACCCGAAGATGCTCGGGGTAAAGATCTTCGACGGCCAGGAGGTCAAGGCCGGGATGATCCTCGTCCGCCAGCGCGGAACGCGCTTCCGCCCTGGTGACGGCACGGGCATCGGCAGGGACGACACGATCTTCGCCACGCGCCCGGGACGGGTCGCGTTCCGCAGGAGCGGCGAGCGCCGCTTCGTGTCCGTCGCATCAGGCGAGACCGCCTGACGCGACGGGGCTGAAGCGCGGAACGGCCGGGGTGCGCGCGCAGGCCGACCGCTCGAACCGATTCGCGTTCGATCTCGTCTCGGACGACTACGTCCAACGCGACGCGGCAGCAGGCCGCGAGGAGCTTGCCGCCTCGGGCTTGTTCGCCGAGCCGTGGTGGAAGGTGTGCGCGCGGACGCTCTCCTACACCCCCGCGCGCTTCGTGAGCTTCCTGCTCACCCTGAGCGGCGTGGCCGCCCAGCCCGCCGAGTGGCGCGCCGATCTTGCACGCGCGCTCCACGACCGGCTCGGGGAGCGACCGCTGGCCGTGACCGACCTCGTGTACGTCGTCGCGGCGCGGCGGCGGTAGCGTTCGCGCGGATGTTCCACGACCGCGCCCGGATCCAGGTCGCAGCGGGTCGTGGCGGGCACGGCGGCCTCAGCTTCCGCCGCGAGAAGTACGTTCCCAAGGGTGGTCCCGACGGCGGCGACGGCGGGGACGGCGGGGACGTCGTCCTGGTCGCCGACCCGGAGCTACGCGACCTCTCTGGGTACCGCTCGAAGCGCCTCTACCGAGGGGGAGACGGCGAGCCGGGCCGCGGCTCGTCGAAGCATGGCGCCTCGGGCGCGCACGCCGAGCTCCGCGTGCCCGTGGGAACGCAGGTGATCGGGGGAGACGGCCTCGTGATCGCCGACCTCACGCATCCCGGGGCACGGGCGATCGTCGCGGAGGGGGGCGGCGGCGGCCGGGGGAACCGTCGTTTCGCCACCGCGACGCGGCAGACGCCCCGCTTCGCGGAGGCGGGTCTGCCCGGGGGCCAGGCCGAGCTCGAGCTCCGGCTGAAGCTGCTCGCCGACGCGGCGCTCGTCGGCCTGCCGAACGCCGGGAAGTCGTCCCTCCTGCGCGGGATCTCGAACGCGAAGCCGAAGGTCGCCGACTACCCGTTCACGACGCTCGCCCCGGTGCTCGGCACGGTGGACTCGTCCGACGGCCGCCAGTTGACGGTCGCGGACGTTCCGGGTCTGATCGAGGGTGCGAGCGAGGGCATCGGTCTCGGGCACGAGTTCCTCGCGCACCTCGAGCGCGCGCGGCTGCTGGTGCACGTCATCGACGCAGCGGAACCCGACCCCGAAATGCGCTACGAGCAGATCGAGGCGGAGCTCGCGGCCTACGGCGCCGGCCTCGACGAGCGACCGCAAGCCATCGTCCTGAACAAGCTCGACCTCCTGCCGGAGCCGCCGTCCCTCCACCTGGGCGGCGAGCGAGTCCTGCGCGTCTTCGCGCTCTCGTGCGCCACCGGCGCCGGGGTCGAGGAGTTCCGGCGCGCCCTCTTCGAGCTCTGTCCGCCCGAGACTGCGGTCGAGGCCGAGGCGCCCGGGCTCGCGGAGTTCCTCGTCTACCGCCCTCGGCCGAGGCGGCTCGGCTTCCGCATCCTGCGGACCGAGAGCGGCTTCCGCGTCGTGGGACGCCCACCGGCCGAAGACGAGCTCACCGAGGCCCTGCGCGCCGCCGGTGCGAAGCCCGGCGACGAGGTCGTGGTCGGCGACGAGGAGCTCGAGCTGGCGTGACGACGGGGATCCTGGGCGGGGCCTTCGACCCCCCGCACAACGGGCACGTTGCGCTTGCGCGCGCGGCGATCCGGCATCTGGGCCTCACCCGCCTCTCCGTCTGCGTATCGGGCCGCCCGGGGCACAAGCAGGTCGAGCTGGCCGCCCCGCTCCGGGTCCGGCTCGCCGAGGCGGCGTTCGCCGACGTCCCCGGCGCCGAGGTGACGCTGGACGAGCACCCGTTCACGATCGACCTGCTCGAGGGAGGAGCCTTCGACGGTGCCTACTTCGTCGTCGGGGCCGATCAGCTGGCCGCATTCCTGAGCTGGCGTGAGCCGGACCGTGTGCTCGAGCACGTGCTCCTCGCGGTCGGCACCCGTCCGGGCTATCCGCAGGCGCTGCTCGACCCGGTGCTCGCGCAGCTCCAGCGGCCGGAGCGCGTCGTGTGCTTCGCGCTCGACGAGCCGGTGGCCGCCTCCTCACAGGAGATCCGGGCCCTCGCGGCCCGCGGCGCTCCGCTCGCGGAGCTCGTCCCTCCCGGCGTGGCGCGCCTCATCGCCGAGCTCGGGCTCTACGCGCAGCCGGGTCCGACCGAGCATCTACACTGACCCCAGCTCGAGGGGACGCTGACCGACTCTGAACTCGCTCGAACAAGCCCGTCGCATCGCCGGCCTCGCCCAGGAGAAGCTGGCAACGGACGTCGTGATCCTCGACATGCGGCCGGTCTGCACGTACACGGATTTCTTCGTGCTCTGCACGGGGCGGAATCCGCGGCAGACGAAGGCGATCCACGACGAGGTGCGCGCGACGTTGAAACGGGACGGGCTGCTCCCGCACTCGCTCGACGGCGCCTCCGAGGCGACGTGGATCATCTCCGACTACCTGGACGTCGTTCTCCACGTGTTCACTCCCGAGGCGCGGGCTTTCTACCGGCTCGAGGACCTCTGGGGGGACGTCCCGGTGATCGGGCTGGAGCCCGAGGCCGCCGCGAGCTGACTTCCCCGGCGCGCGTTGAAACGCCGCCGATTCACGTTGGATGCTTGAACGGAGATTCCCGCAGCGCAGCTGGTGCGCGAATCTCCGGTCAACCATTTAGAGTCGCGCGCGGACGGCCCGGCCCCCGCCGGTCCAAACGAGATCAGGCGGGATCGTCATCGAGCCGCTGTTCGAGTTCGAGCGGGTGGCCGCCGACGAAGGCCCCGCGCTCGTCAACCCGTCCCACTTCCCGAACGTCGTCGTCAACGCGCGCGCGGGCTACCTCGGGATCCTCTTCGGGCTCGCGGGCCCGAACGTCACCCTCTGCGGCCCCGGCACGGGTCTCGAGGCGGTCGAGCCAGGCGATCGACCTGCTCTCGCTTGACCGTGCCGACCACGTGCTGGCCGGCGGGGTCGAGGCGCTCGGGACGACCCTCCTCCGCGGGCTCGAGACCGAGCGCGCTGCGGGCGAGCCCCCGCCGGGAGAGGCGGCGGCGTTTCTCCTGCTCGCGCGCGGCTCGGACGCGGCCGTGCGCGTCGGCGCGTTCGCCACCGGCTCGGGGACGGGATTCCTCGAGCAGGCGCTCGCCGACGCGGGCCTCGTCTGGGGTGACGTCGACGCGCTCTGGGTGGACGGCGACGCGCCGTCGGCACCGGTGCGCGTCGTCAACGTCGCGCGGGCCGCAGGCG
>JACDAS010000077.1 GCA_013695295.1 Actinomycetota bacterium
CCTGGCCGCGGCCGCGGCGCTGCTCGCGCTCCTGCACACGCGCGCGGGGCTCGCCATCGCGCTCGCCGTTCCCGTACTGCCGCTCGGGAACCTGTCGCTCGGGCTCGCCGCCGTCTACGCCGCAGTCGCATTGGCCTGGCTGGCGCTCTTCTGGAGGCGTCCCGCGGACGGGCTCCTCTTCGCGGCCGGGCCGCTGCTCGCCCCCCTCGGGGCGCTCGCACTGCTGCCGCTCGCGCTCGAACGCTGTCGTGGACTCGGGCGGCGGGCGGCGGCGGTGGTGGGCGGCGTCACGGCGGCGGGGGTGACGGCGGGGCTCACCGGAAACTCGATTCCGCTGACAGACGGGAGCCCGCCCGGATCCCTCGGCCTCGGAGGCGTCGAGCAGCCCGCCCGCGCCGCGGGGATCCTGCGCGAAGCCCTGCTCGACCACCCGGCGCTCCTCATGCAGGCAGCCGTGCTGGCGGCGATCGCAGCGCTCCTGCCGATCGCCCGCGCGCGCGGGCCCTGGTGGTGTGCGGGTCTCGCCGCACTCCTGCTCGGCTCGCTCCTCGCACCGGAGCTCGGCTTCGATCGGACGACGGTCGTCGTCTCCGCCTGGATCACGTTCGCCTGGGCGAGCCTCGAGCGGCGCCAGATCGCGCGAGCCCTGCGGTCGCTCGGCCGTCGCGTCGCGCCGGGGCCGCGTCTCTCGGCCGGGAGATAGACTCGCTCTGAAGGGGTACTCCCCGCGCCGTGAGCGTTCTCCGCAACATCGAGCAGAAGCTTGAGGGGCTCTTCGAGGGCATCTTCGGCCGCGCCTTCCGAACCAACGTCCAGCCCGTCGAGCTCGCCCGCAAACTGGTCAAGGAAATGGACGAGCACCGGCTCGTCTCGGTCTCGCGCGTCTACGTCCCGAACGAGTACACGGTCTACCTCTGCGCTGACGATCGCGAGCAGTTCTCGACCTACGAGAGCGAGCTCCGCGCCGAGCTGCAGGAGTACCTCGGCGAGCATGCACGGCGCGAGGGGTACGCGACGCTGACGGCGCCGAGCGTCCTGATGGAGACCGACGACGACCTCGCGCTGGGCGAGTTCGGGATCGCGACCCGGATGGTGCACGTCGAGCGGGCGGCGTCGGCCGACGGTGCTCCCCCCGCGGAGGCCGAGCCCGGCGCGACGATGATCTACAAGCCGAGGCAGCCCGAGGCCGAGGCCGTGCTGCCCGAGCAACTCGGGCTTGCACGGGAGCTCGTCAGCCTGACCGCCGAGGGAAATCGGCACGACATCGACAAGCGGCGGGTCGTGATCGGCCGCTCGAAGGAGTGCGACATCTCGCTCGCCGATCCGAACGTGTCCAGGCGCCACGCCGAGCTGCGGCAGGAGGGAGCGGCCTACTGGGCCGTCGACCTCGACTCGACGAACGGGATGCTCGTGAACGGGCGCCGGCTCAAGCGGGCGAAGCTCGAGCACGGCGACCGGATCGTGCTCGGCTCGACGGAGCTCACGTTCGGCCGGGAGCTCCCTTGAGTTCCCGAGCAGTCTCCTCGGTCGCGGTCGAGGAGGCGCTGCTCATCCTCAAGATCGCATTCCTCTTCCTGCTGTACCTGTTCATCTGGCGCATCGTCCGGACGGCCAGCCGCGACCTCCGCCTGCCGCAGGAGAGCATGGTCCTCCCGCCGCACCAGGCGCGAGCGTTGATCGGCCGTCCGTCCGTTCCCAGCGGGCGCCTCGTCGTCCTTGCGAGCCCCGCCGTCGAGGTCGGGACCGAGCAGGTGCTCGACTCCGCGCCGCTCACGGTGGGGCGCGGATCGCAGAACGACGTGCCGCTCGACCGCGACGACTTCGCCTCGGGCCGGCACGCGCGCTTCGAGCCGCGCCGGGACGGCGTCTGGGTCGAGGACGTGGGGTCGACCAACGGCACGTACGTCAACGGCGCGCGCCTCTCCCAGGCGCGGCGCCTGCGTCCCGGCGACGTCGTCCGGATCGGCCAGACCGACCTCCGCTTCGAACAGTGATCGGGCACAGCGCGAGCGCCACCGACCCCGGCCGGCGGCGGCGGCGAAACGAGGACGCGTTCGTCTGCGAGCCGCCCCTCTACGCGATCGCCGACGGCATGGGGGGCGCTCGCGCAGGTGAGATCGCCTCGCGGCTCGCCGCGGCCGCCGTGCGGGAGGGCGGAGGCGAGGGCGGGCCGGAGGAGCGGGTGCGGACCCTGATCCAGGAGGCGAACGCCCGCGTCCACCAGCGGGCAAACGAGGACTCGTCCGCCTCGGGCATGGGGACGACCATGACCGTCGCGCTCGTCGAGGAGGGGCGCGTCACGATCGGCCACGTTGGTGACTCCCGCGCCTACCTGCTGAGGGGCGGCGTGCTCGAGCAGCTGACCGACGATCACTCGCTGGTCGGGGAGCTCGTGCGGAGCGGCAAGCTCTCGCCCGAGGAGGCCGAGAGCCACCCCCAGCGCTCCGTGATCACGCGGGTCCTCGGCACCGAGCCCGACGTCGACGTCGACACCTTCTCCGTCGCCACCCGGCCAGGGGACGTCTTTCTCCTCTCCTCCGACGGGCTCAGCTCAATGGTTGCCGACGAGGCGATCGGGTCGACCCTCGGGCGTCATCGGGGTGACCTGGACGCGGCAGCCCGGGCGCTCGTCGACGCGGCCAACCGAAACGGGGGCGAGGACAACATCACCGTCGTCCTGTTCGAGCTCGCAGCGCGCCTGGGCGACACCGCCGAGCTCCCCCCGGCGCCGGTCGGACCGGAAAGAGCCGACGACGAGGACACGCTCTCCGGCCTCGATGCGGTGCCCGCGGCCGACGAGATCGCGGTCGGCTGGGATCCCGGCGCGGACTCGTACGAGCCGGCCGCCGTCCCGGGCGGGCCGCGCCGTAGACGGCTGCTCGTCGCGAGCCTCGTCTTCCTCGCGCTGCTGGCGGCCGCCAGCCTGCTCGCTCTCTGGGGCCTTTCCCGAGCGCACTTCGTCGGGGCCGAATCGGACGGCCACGTCGCCGTCTACCAGGGTCTCCCCTACGACGTCGCCGGGGTGCGCCTGTACCGGTCGGTCTACGTCAGCCGCCTGCTCGCGGCCCAGCTCTCGCAGCGCGAGCGCCGCTCGCTCTTCGACCACGACCTGATCGGCCAGCGCTCCGCGCTCCGCGAGGTCAAGAGCCTCGAGGCCGAGGTGATTCCCTGACGCTCCGAAACCGCGAGCTCTTCTACCTGCTCCTCGTGGCGCTCGTGACCGGGACCGGCTTCGCCAGCGTCTACATCGCAGGTCAGGACGTGATCTCGACAGGGTCGCTGTCGTACGGGATCTTCTTCCTCTCCGTCTTCCTGGCGGCGCACCTCGTCGTCCGGCTGACCGTTCCCCAGGCGGATCCCTACCTGCTGCCGATGGCCGGCCTCTTCGTCGCGATCGGCGTGATCGAGATCTACCGGCTCGACCCGGACGACGCCCTGCGCCAGAGCCTCTGGATCGTGATCGCGGTCGGGTTGTTCACGGCGACGCTCGTGCTGCTCCGGCGCGACTACCGGCGGATCGAGCGCTACAAGTACCTGGTCGGGCTCGCGGCGATCGGGCTGCTGGCGCTACCGGCGCTGCCCGGCATCGGAACGACGATCAACGGGGCCCGCCTCTGGGTGCGCGTGGGCTCGTTCCAGTTCCAGCCCGGCGAGCTGGCGAAGATCCTCCTGATCGTCTTCCTCGCCGCCTACCTGCGCGACAAGCGGGAGGTGCTGGCGCAGGGTCGCCTGAAGGACCTCGGCCCCCTCCTCCTGATCTGGGGAGCCGCGATGCTCGTCCTCGTCGAGACGCGGGACATCGGCAGCGCCCTCCTCTATTTCGGGATCTTCCTCGCGATGGTCTACGTCGCGACCGCGCGCATCGTCTACGTCGGCGCCGGCCTGGTGCTCTTCGCGGCCGGGGCCGCGGCGGCCTACAGGCTCCTCTCGCACGTCGAGTCGCGCGTGACGATCTGGCGCGAGCCCTGGACGGACGGCGCTGTCTACTGCGCCCAGACCGGGAAGCTGCTACCGCGACAGGACTGCGCGAGCTACCAGCTCGTGAAGTCGCTCTACTCGATCGCGAACGGGCAGTTCGCCGGCACCGGCCTCGGCAAGGGCACCTTCGCGGGCACCACCGGGGAGCCCCTGATCCCCGATCTGAACACGGACTTCATCTACTCGGCGCTCGCGCAGGAGCTGGGGCTCGTCGGAGCCTCCGCGCTGCTCCTCGTCTTCATGCTCTTCACCCTGCGCGGGTTCCGGATCGCCCTGCTCGCCGAGGACGGCTTCTCGAAGCTGCTCGCGGCCGGATTGACCTTCGGCTTCGCCCTGCAGACGTTCATCATCGTCGGCGGGATCCTCCGCCTGATCCCGCTGACCGGCATCACCTTTCCGTTCGTGAGCTACGGCGGCTCGGCCGTCGTCGCCAACTTCGTTTTGCTCGCGGGCCTCCTGCTCGTCTCGGACCGCGCGAACACGAGGCGCCTGTGAACCGGCAGATCACCCGGCTCGCCGTCTCGGCGCTCGTCCTGCTCGTCGCGCTGATCGGGGCGACGACCTACTGGCAGACCTGGGCCGCCGGCGGGCTCGCCGACCGGCAGGACAACGCGATCAAGGTCGTGGCCCAGTTCACGATCCGCCGGGGTCAGATCTACGCCGCCGACGGCCGGACGGTGCTGGCCACGAATCGCGCGCGGCGTGTTCAGGGCAGGACGCTGTACTTCCGCCGGTATCCGGCCGGCAACCTCGCGCCCCACATCGTGGGCTACTCGACGCAGGTGCGCTCGCGCGCAGGCCTCGAACGGTCTCAGAACGACTACCTGATCGCCTCGAACAAGAACCTCCGCACGGTCCTCGAGACCACCCTCGACCGCCTGCGCGGGGTCACGATCAAGGGCAACACGCTCGTGCTAACGCTCGACGCGAAGATCCAGGCCCTCGCGAACCGCCTGCTCGCCGGCCAGTGCGGCGCGCTCGTGGCGCTCGAGCCGGCGACCGGGCGGGTGCTCGCGATGGCCTCCGCCCCGACGTACGACCCGAATCTGATCGAGAAGCGGTTCGGCGAGCTCTCGCGGATCGAAGCCAACTGCCGCCCCGCCGCGCCCCTGGTGAACCGCGCCACGGACGGCCTGTACGTCCCCGGATCGACGTTCAAGGTGCTGACCGCGGCTGCGGCGCTCGAGAGCGGCCGCTTCAGGCTCGACTCGACCTTCGACGATCCCGGCTACTGCATCGAGTACGGCAAGCGCGTGACGAACTACGCCGACCAGAGCGGCCCCGAGGTCTTCGGCCGGGTCGACTTCACCGCCGCCCTCCAGCATTCGATCAACGCCGTCTTCTGTGAGATCGGCAAGGCACTCGGGCCGCTCGTGCTGATCGAGTACGCCAAGCGCTTCGGGTTCTACTCGGTCCCCCCGCTCGAGACACCCGTGAACGAGCGTGCCCCGAGCGGCCTCTACCAGGGCTCGCGTCTCTTTCGCCCAAAGAACCGTTTCCAGGTCGACCCGGGGCGGTTCGCCTTCGGGCAGGAGCGCCTGC
>JACDAS010000081.1 GCA_013695295.1 Actinomycetota bacterium
GAGGCCGCCGATGCCGAAGGGATCTTGGTAGACCGCAAGTGCCATCGTCAGGCCGAACGACGCCGTCAGCGCAACCCACGTGGAGCGCAGGCGAAGCGACCAGCGCGCGGCGGCGGCGAGGAAGAGCGCGAAGAAGAGCAGGTCGGGCAGGCCGAGGTTAGCGGCGCCGTGCTCTCCGGGAATCGGGAAGGCGAAGGAGAGCGTGGCGAAGATCTCCTGCCGCTCGGTGACGATGTGCCGAGTCGGGCCGCGCCAGACCGAGTAGGCGTCGACGATCGGCACGATCAGCGCCACGAGCGCCACCCAGGAGACGTCCTCGAAGTAGCCGAGGAACCAGAACGCGAGCGTCGTCATCGCGGCGAGCTTCGCGAAGTTGGCGGCGATCTCGAGGTCGCCGAGCTCGAGCGCGTACGCGAGGCCGGCCAGCGCGAGCCCGACCGGCAGGAGGCCGCGAGCGCGGCGAATCGGCAGCACGAGGTAGACGAGCGCGAAGACCGCCGGAATGAGGACGAGCGCGAGGAACGCCACGTCCCAGGGAGTCGAGACGTCGAGCAGCGACTCGCTGACCGCGTAGTAGGCCACGAGCCCGCCGCCGAGCGCGGCGAGGGCGATCGCGCGACCTCGGCTCAGTAGGGCGGAAGTTCCGCCCACCAGGGGCCGAGCGTCTTGAAGGCGTTCCAGAACCGCGTCTTCGCCGAGGCCTCGTCGAGGGAGGAGTCGACGTCGGGCACGTACAGCGCCTCGGTCGTCGGGGTCAGCTGCTGGAGCTCGCCCATCGCCGGCTCGAGCGCCGTCGAGAGCGGGAACTCGAGCGCGTTCAGGAACCCGAGCGCCTCCTCGCCCATCACGACCACGAGTTTCGGCTGGACGATGTGCAGCTCGCGCGTCAGCCAGGCCTGCGCCTCCTCCGGGTCCTCGTCGGCGGTCTTGAGGCAGTTCGTCCCGTAGACGGCCATCGGGTCGACGCGCAATCGCTGGAGGGACTTGAGGATCGCCTGGCCCGAGCGGCCGTAGAACGCGACGCCCTCCTGCACCTCGGAGGACTGGGGCCGGTACTTGAGCAGCAGCACGTCTGCGAGCGGGTGCCCGGAGCCGAGCACGGGCACACGTGCCTCGCCGGCGGCGTGCGCGATCTCGTCTCCGAGCTCGTTGATCTCGGAGATGGCCTTCTTGAGATAGCGCTCGTAGATCTCGTCGGTAGAAGCTGCAGACACGAGCGGACCCCAGTTCTCCTCTAGCGGACTCTTTCCTTGGCCTGGGCCATCCACTTGAGCGATTGCAGGTAGACGAGCGACTTGGGCCTCCGCAGGATCTCTGCCCCGCGCAGGCTGATCAGGAAGTCCTCCGGCCCGTCGAACGAGCGCATACGCACTGCACCGGTTCCGACGCCCTGGAGCACGTGCGCGTCCGACCCCGCGCCGGCGACGAGGTTGTACTTACGGGCGAAGCGGAGCGCCTCGTCGTTGTAGCCCTCGAACAGCAGGCGTGCGTTGTAGACCTCGAAGACGTCGATGTCGGCGAGGTGCCGGTGCAGCGTCGCCGGGTCGGGGATCGCGTGCATGCGGTCGAAGGGGTGGGGGAGGTACACGAGGCCACCCTGCGCTCTGATCGCCTCGATCGTGTCCGCAAAGGACAGGCCGCGCGGGATCTCCTCCGAGAGGAAGAGGCCGATCACCTCACCCTGGCCGTCGGTCTTGACCTCCTCCCCCGCGATCACGGTCAGCGACCGTCCCCGAGCGAGCTCGACCGCCTCGAGGGCGCCGCCGAAGGCGTTGTGGTCGGTCACCGCGATCGCGCCGAGCCCCTCCTCCTCCGCGTGGAACAGCAGATCGCCCACCTCGACCCGGCAGTCATGCGACCAGGAGGTATGCATGTGGAGGTCGCAGACCATCCACTCACGGCCGGCCAGCGGATCGGCGCCGCGCGCCCGCCGCGGGCTCCGCCGTCGCGTGCCGAGCTCCCGGTACAGGCCGTCGACCTCGGCGGCGAGGGCCCTGAAGCTCTGGGGCTCCGCCGCGCGGCGAGCCTCCGCCCCTCGCTGACCACGCAGAGCGTCGTTCTCGGCGAGCCTGGCGAAGGCTGCGGCGGCGAGCTCGGGTTGCTCGTTGACCCCCGGAGCCGTCGCGATCGCGGCGCCCGCGGCAGCGGCCTCGAGCGCGACGCGCGCAAGTCCGGTCGTCGAGGGTATGAAGATCGCCGCCTCGTTCAGGAGGGGTGCGCGTGCAGCGCCGTCCCGACCCGTGCGCAGGTGCACTCGCTCGCGCAGGGCGCGCGGCACGTAGGGGCGGCCGGTGAGGGGCTTCGTCCGGAGAAACACCAGCTCCCAGCCCGGAAGCTCGCCGAGAACGTGCAGCGCCGAGCGGGCGATCGGGCGGTCGGTGGGTCGCCATTCGAGCACGGCGAGCCGTCTCTTCGGCTCCGGGTGGAAGAGCCCCAGGTCGACGCCCGGGGTCAGGACGCGGTAGTCCCCTGGAAAGCGCTCCGCGGCTGCGGCCGCGGTCTCGGGCGACGTGGCGATCAGGGCGTCGAGGCGCCCGAGCAGCCGGCCACGCTGCGCCTTGCCGGGCGGGTAGGACAGGCGCTCGGCCGAGACGAACGTGGCGACCGCCAGGCCGGTCGCGCCCCGGAGCGCGAGGTAGGAGAGGCTCGGCAGCCCCGGCTCGAAGCCGTGGACGACGTCGAAGTCGCCCCGATGGAGCGCGAGCGAGAGGTTGGCGCGGACGCCGACCGGTACGCCCATCCGGCTCCGGCGGGAGATGGGCACCGCCGGCCCGAGTGCGATCACGTCCGCCTCGGTCC
>JACDAS010000082.1 GCA_013695295.1 Actinomycetota bacterium
ACGCGGCTCGCAGCCCAGGCCGCGGCGGAGGCCGCCGAGGACTTCCCCGGTGGCGTCTGGTGGGTCTCTCTCGCCGCCCTGCTCGACCCGGCGTTCGTACTCGACTCGATCGCGCAGGTGCTGGGCGCAACAGGCGAGCTACCGGAGCACATCGCCGACAACAGGCTCCTGCTCCTGCTCGACAACCTCGAGCAGCTCCTTCCCGCCGCGTCTGGCCTCGCGGCTCTGCTCGCCCGCTGCGGCGGCCTGCGACTGCTCGTGACGAGCCGAGAACCGTTGCGACTGACGGCCGAGCAGGAGTACCAGGTGCCACCCTTCGTCTCCGAGGAGGCGGTCGGCTTCTTCTGCGCCCGCGCACGCGCGGCCAGGCCGGAGTTCCAGCCCTCGGAGGCGGTCGCCGAGATCTGTCGCCGGCTCGACAACCTGCCGCTTGCGCTCGAGCTGGCCGCCGCGCGCGTGAAGGTCCTGAGCCCGACGCAGATCCTCGCTCGCCTCGAGCGTCGGCTGCCACTCCTGACGGGCGGTCGACGCGATACGCCCGAGCGCCAGAGGACGCTGGCGGCGACCATCGCCTGGAGCTACGAGCTCCTGAACGAGGGCGAGCAGCAACTCTTCGCCCAGCTCTCTGTCTTCGCCGGGGGCTGCACTGTCGAGTCCGCGGAACAGGTCTGCGATGCCGATCTCGAGACGCTCGCGTCGCTGGTCGACAAGAGCCTGGTGCGGCAGTCAGACGAGCGCTTCTGGATGCTCCAGACGATTCGCGAGTACGCGCTCGAGCGGCTGGCAGAGCAGGACGAAGAGAGAAATCTTGGGCTTCGGCACGCCGAGCACTTCGCCGGCCTGGCGCGGCGCGCCAATCTCGAGCTGCGTGGCCCCGACGCGGCGCGCTGGCTGCTCGCGCTGGAGCAGGAGTTCGACAACGTGCGCGGCGCGCTTGCGTTCGCGCTCGAGGCGAACGAGATCGAGCTCGGGCTCGTACTGGCCGCCGACCTGTATCGCTTCTGGATTGCGCACGGACGTGCGAGCGAAGGCCGCCGATGGCTCGACGAGCTCCTCGCACGGGCGCAAACGGCTTCACCGGCGGCCGTGGGCGACGCGCTCCATCGGGCCGGCGACATGGCGCTCTGGCAGGGCGACCACGAGCGCGCGGCGGAGCTGAGCGAGGAGGCCGTTCTCCTCCTGCGCGACGCAGGGCTCACCGAGAAGGTCTGCTACACCCTGACGACGCTAGGCTGGGCGGTCGGAGCGCTCGGGGACCACGAACGGGCTGCTGCGATTCTCGAGGAAGCGCTCCAGCTCGCCCGCGAAGAGGGTTTTGAGGGCGCGGCCGCCTCGGCCCTCAACAACCTGGCGGCGACCCACAAGCTGCGAGGCGACTACGCGCAAGCGCTCGAGCTCAACGAGGCGTGCCTGGAGATGATCGAGCGAGCGGGTGATCCGATGAACGTCGCCGTCGTGCTCGGCAACGTCGGCGAGACCGCGCTCGGGGTCGGTGACCTCCGCCGGGCGACTGAAGTTCTCGAGCGCAGTCTCGAACTCGCACGCGAGGTCGGCGACTCGCGCCAGGCGGCATGGTCGCTCGCGCACCTCGCGTTCACCTCGCTGCTCGAGGGCGACGCGGAGCGCAGTCGGGAGCTCTTCGCGGAGAGCCTCCCGAAGGCGTTCGAGGTTCACGACAAGCGGGCCCTCGATGCCTGCCTGCACGGGCTCGCCGGAGTCGCCGCCGCAACCGGCGACGCCGAGCAGGCTGCGATGCTGTGGGGAGCTGCCGAGCGCCTCCGCGAGTCGCTCGGGAACCAGCCGGGCCCACCACAGCTGGCACTCGAGCAGCAGCACCTTTCCGGCGCCCGCGCAGCTCTGGGCGAGCGCTTCGGCCCGCTCGAGGCGGCCGGGCGCGAGCTTAGTCTCGAGGACGCCGTCGCGCTCGCGGCCGCCGACGAAGGCCAGAAAGGACGAGCTGGGCCAGAATGAACCTGCGACAAGAGGAGGGAAGATGGCGGAACATACGACAGGAACCCGCGAGGAGTGGCTTGCCGCCCGTGAGAAGCTGCTCGAGCGTGAGCAGGAACTGAGCCGCCTCGGCGACGAGCTCGCGGAGGAGCGGCGGAAACTGCCGTGGGTGCGGGTCGAGAAGGAGTACACGCTCGACACCGACGAGGGGCCGAAGACCCTGGCCGAGCTCTTCGACGGGCGCTCGCAGCTCCTGGTCTACCACCTCATGTTCGGGCCGGACTGGACCGCTGCTTGCCCGTCATGCTCGTCACTGGCGGACCACTTCGACGGCATGCTCGCCCATCTCAACGCGCGTGACGTGACGCTGACCGGCGTCTCGCACGCGCCGCTCGAGAAGCTGCGGGCCTACAAGCAGCGCCTGGGCTGGACGTTCCCCTACGTCTCGTCCTTCGAAAGCGACTTCAACTTCGACTTCGGTGTCTCGTTCACCGAGGAGCAACGAAAGGAGTTCGCAGACGAGGTGCTGGAGGAGTTCGCCGACAACGATGCGATCGCCGAGGCCGCGGCCTCGTGCGGGACCGACCTGGCGGGGTACGTGACGACCGAGGGGCCGGGCCTGAGCGCCTTCGCCCTCGAGGAGGGCGTCGTCTACCAGACCTACTTCGCCGGACCCCCGAAGTCGGACTCCGCGTTGGGCTTCCTGATGTTCTACGAGCAGCTGCTCGCGCGAACGCCGAAGGGAGGCAAGGAGGGCGTCCCGACTCGCCGCCACGACGAGTACGAGGACGGCGCCGCCGGAGCGACCGGATGACACGTCCGGCGACCGCGACACTCGAATCGGCGCTTGCGAGCTGAGATAGGGTCGGCGAAGGCGACAGGGGCGGGGATCACCCACCAACGAGGGACGGAAAGAAGATCGTCTTCATGAGTGGACGCGACGGGACTCAGGAGATCGACGGCAGCGGCCAGACCCGGCTCACCCACGACCCCGCGTCGGAGGTCTCCCCGACGTGGGGGCCTCTCGTCGCCGCCACGCCCTCTTCCAGGTGCACGATCACGGGTACCGCGCGCAAGGACACACTGCGCGGCACGCCGAGGAGGGACGTCATCTGCGGCCTGGCTGGCAACGACACGCTGCTGGGGCTCGCCGGTGACGATCTGCTCAAGGGCGGCGCGGGGAACGACGTGCTGACCGACCGGCGGGCCGGGGCGGGACGTCGCCGACGGCGGTCCGGGAAAGGACGCATGCGTCGCCGAGGTGAAGACTTCCTGCTGAAGCGCCCTCTTCCTAGGAGGAGCTGACGAATCGATCCGCGAAACGGGCCAGGCGCCCCTGTTCCGCCGATCGTCGAAGCATCATCCCGCCGACCAAGACGGCGAGTGCCCCGAGCGGCTCTCCGCGCGCGAGGAGCACCACGACCAAAAGCGTAACCGCGACAGCGTAGGCAGCCCGAAGCGCCAGGATCATGCGGTGATTATGGCAGCACACGCCAGAGTTGCTGCACTCGCCCGCTAGAACTAGTCAGCTCGGTCCGACCGTGCGGCCCAGGCTTCGATCTCGATCGTCATCTGCGGCCAGACGAGCGCCGGGACGACGACGAGCATCGACGCCGGGCGAGCCGAGCCGAGGAAGCGCGCCCGAACCTCCGCGTGGGTCCGGATGTCGTCGGCGCTCGTCAGGTACTGGGTGATCTTGACGAGATCGTCGACGGCGAAGCCTGCCTTGCCGAGCGCCTCGCAGACGTTGCTCCAGGCCTGCTCTGCCTGCTCTGCGAAGTCGGCCGAGAGCGTCCCGTCGGGTGCGATCCCGGGGGTGCCGGAGAGCGCGAGCCAGCGGGAACCGGGGTC
>JACDAS010000105.1 GCA_013695295.1 Actinomycetota bacterium
CGCGCCGTACTCGACTGGCTCGCCGGTTAGGTCCCAGCCGTGACGCCGTCAGGCGTCACTCGGTCAGGCCGCGACCGAGGTCTCGAGATGCTGGTGCGAGGGGCAGTACTCGCGCTCGGGGAGCGGAGTCCGCTGGCACGGCTTGCCCTTGCGAGTCGTCGCCCTGCACCGGGTGACGCCGCCGTCGAAGGCGCCGGCCTCGATCTGATCGCCGATGAACGACACGGCCGCGGCGACCCCCTCGTTGACCGCCCAGGCGACCTGGGCCTGGTGCGTGATCGGGAAGTAGCGGCGGATGTCCTGGAAGAGCGTCCGGTCCGGGTAGGCGAAGTACTCCGGGTCGCGGGCGAGCCGCTCCATCGTCTGCTCGCACGCGGTCAGCACCTCGCGCCGATAGGTGAGCTGCAGGTCGCCGCTCGCGTAGGGGTCGATGAGGTCCTTGATCGACCTGTAGATCGCTCTTGAATACTGATACATGCAGTTCTGAATCAGAAGGATCCGCTCGTCCATTGCCAGTATCCAGCGCTCCTATTAACTCACCGCAAAGCTTTGTTAAGCGAGGGTTAAGTTTCCGCTATCGGTCGTCGAGCAGGGAGTCTAACGGGTCCCGGCGGCTGTTACAAAGTCGCGCCGGTCGTTGCCAGGTGCGGAAACGGGCGTCGGGCCTTTTAAGGCGAGACCTGGCGTGTGTAGGCGCCCGGGAAGGTCGACTTCGCTTCCGGCAGGACGTTCTCGGCCTCGCCCAGCGAATCGAAGACGCCCGCAAAGACGACGTAGTACCCCGGCGTGAGGTTCGAGTAGTTCGAGGAGTTGAGCACGCCGACGTCGGTGAGCCCCGAGTCCAGCGCCTTCTGCGCGACCGCGCGCGCCGACGGGAGCCCGTCGCCTTGCGCGACCGAGGCGAGGATGACGGTGAAGCCGCTTTTTCCGACCGGCCACTTGATCGGGCCGGCAGGCGGCGGTGGCGGCGGAGGGGGAGGTGGTGGCGGTGGTGGCGGGGGCGGCGGGGGCGGCGGCTCCGTGACGGTCGTGACCGTCGTGTCGGTCGGAGGCGGCACGGTCGTCGTCGTGGTCACCGGCCCTGTGTCGGTGGGGCCGCTGTCGGTGGCGATGATCGTCGGGCCGTCTGTGTCACGAGTCGAGAGGATCGCGAGCGTCGCGCCCAGAGTCGCGACGACGAGCCCGAAGAGGACCGGCCACAGCCAGTCGCCCGGGTACCACGGCACGCGCCGCTGCCAGGCACGGCTGAGGGCAGGCACCACGTGCACCGGCAGGACGCCCTGGAAGAGCGGCAGGCGCAGGCCGCATTCGAGGCAGTACTCCTGGCCGGGGGCGTAGCCGGCGTTACAGCGGGGGCAGGCTCCCTCGGGGCCGGCCGGGGGTGGAGCCGGCGGCTCCTCGGGGGGTGGGGGCGGGACAGCCAATGCCGGGGTCTAGCGTTCCCACGAGTCGGCTCTCGCCTGGGCGGACTCGCCGTTCGCAGGCAGCGCGCCGGAGACCTCTGCGGGCGGCGGGGCCTCCGGCGCCTGCGCGCCTTCCTCCGCTGCCGGTGCGGGCTCCGCGGGCGACTCCGACCCGGATGCCGACGACGGCTCGGGCTCCTGTGGCGCTGGAGCGGCTGCCCCGCAGTTGCCGCAGAACCTCGAGTCCGCGGGGAGCGCCTGGCCGCAGTTCGAGCACGTGACGACCGCCTCGCCGGCCGGCCGGCCGCAGTTCGGGCAGAAGTGCGAGCCCCAGAGCAGAGGGGCCCCGCACTGGCACCGCGTTGCCTGCACCTGCCGCCTGACGCTCACCAGCATCGAGTCGAGCTCCTGAAGCCGCACCTCCATGCTGACGACCTCCGCGCATTGCTCTCGCAGCAGCTCCTCGCGGAAGCGATCGCGCCGGTACATCTCGAGCATCAGCCCACCGAGGTCGCGGATCCGCTCCTCGCGGGCCCGAATGAGTGCCTTCCGCTCCCGGCGGAGCGCACCTGGCTGGGGCGCGCGGCGCTCGGTCGCGGGCGGCGGCTGCGGAGCGGCGACGGGAGGCTCCTCGGGCACGGCGACAGGGGGCTGCTCGGCGGCCAGCGGCGGCTGCTCGGCCGTGCCCTCGACGGGCACTGGCGGCTGGCGGCGGAAGCGAGGGAAAGCCACGGCGACGGCGGCGAGTCTACAGCGTTATCCGGCGAGTAACGAGGTTCTCAGAGCTCGATCACGACGAGGCGTTCCTCGGTCAGCTCGCGGATCGCAGACGCCGGTCCCTCGCGCGTGTTTCCGGAGTCCTTGACGCCGCCGTAGGGCATCTGGTCGGCCCGGAA
>JACDAS010000109.1 GCA_013695295.1 Actinomycetota bacterium
ACGGCCACGCCCGGCTCCAGGCGCACCTCGGTGGAGTCGGGAAACGACTTGAAGCCGCGCAGCTTGATCGCACGGAGGTGCACGCCGCGCAAGCATGACTGGCGCCTCGGCTGGAGGCTCGATGTGATCTCGGCCCTCGTCGGGGGCGTCACCCGGCCCGGTGGAGCTTCACGTCAAGCCTCCAGGTCGAGATCTAGTGCGCGAGACCCTGCGCGGCCTCGAGCGAGACCTGCTCGAGCGCCTCGCGAGCGGCGTGCTGCTCCGCGTCCTTCTTCGAGCGCCCCCGGCCCGTCCCCACCTGTTCGCCGTCGACCGAGACGGCGCAGGTGAACGTCCGATCGTGCGCGGGTCCCTCGACCTCGAGCACCGAGTAGCTCACTTGCCGGCGCTGGCGCGCGAGCATCTCCTGCAGCTCCGTCTTATGGTCGACGTGCTGGGTTGCGGCGTACTCGATCCGCCCCGAGAAGGCTCTGCGGATCGCCGGCTCGACCGCCTCGAACCCGTGCTCGAGGAAGATCGCCGCGAGCGCCGCCTCGAGCAGGGCTGCGAGGACGTTCCGATTACGAGCGAGCGCCTGGATCTCCTCGGCCGGCAGCGCCGCCCCGCGCTCTGCGAGCTCGACGCCGAGCTCGAGCTCGCGCGCGACGACGGCGCAGCTCTGCCGGGAGACCACGTGGGAGCGGATCTTCGCGAGCCGGCCCTCCGGGAAGTCCGGGTAGCGGTCGTAGAGCGCGAGCGCGACCGCCAGCTCGAGCACGCTGTCGCCGAGGAACTCGAGCCGCTCGTACGAGGAGACCCGGTCGGGCGCCCAGGCCGAGTGCGTGTGGACTTGCTCACGCAGGTCGCCGGGAAGCTCGGCGATCAGCCGCCGGAGCTCGGACGGATCCCCGGCGGGGGCGCGGCTACTGGTGGGACGAGACGTAGTCGACGGCCTGGCCAACCGTCTGGATCTTCTGGGCGTCCTCGTCCGAGATCTTGATCCCGAACTGGTCCTCCAGCTCCATGATCAGCTCGACGAGGTCGAGCGAGTCCGCGTCGAGGTCCTCCTGGAAGGAGGCTTCCTCGGTGATCTCGCTTTCCTCGATCCCGAGCTGCTCGGTCAAGACCTCCTTGACCCGCTCCAGCACTTCCTCGCGCGACGCTGCCATGTCACCTCACTCTTTGGATGCGGACAGACCCACGAGCTCACGTGGGGCCCTTTGGTTTTGGGGAGCCGCGATCCTATACGGCTTAGGCGCTAAGGGCCTAACCGCCCGCCTGCGGAGGTCGCCACGCGCGCGGGGAGGCGCTCCTGCAGTCGCTCGACGACACCATGCTCGACGCCGCGCGCCGCGAGCCTGATCGCGTTCGCGATCGCGCGGCGCGAGGAGTTCCCGTGTGCCTTCACCGCGAGCCCGCGCAAGCCCAGCAGGTAGGCGCCCCCGTAGGTCTCCGGATCGAGGCGGGAACGGACCTTTCGGGCGGCGGGCCTGATCAAGAGGCCGCCCAGCCTGCCCCGTGGCGTCGACGAGACGCTCTCGCGGAGCGCTTCGAGGACGGCCATGATCGTGCCCTCGAGCAACTTGAGGCAGACGTTCCCCGTGAAACCGTCGCAGACGACGACGTCGGCAGCTCTCGAGAGCAGATGACGGCTCTCCGTGTTGCCCCCGAAGTTGAGCTCGGCCTCCGCGAGGAGCGCGTGGGCTTCGAGGGTCAGCCTGTTTCCCTTCTCCGGCTCCTCTCCGATCGAGAGCAACCGCACGCTCGGCCGCGGCCGGTCGAGGATCTCCTCGGCGAAGACCGAGCCCATGTGCGCGAACTGGAGCAAGTGCTCCGCGCGAGCGTCCGCGTTGGCCCCCGAGTCGAGCAGCAGGGAGGGGCCACGCTCCGTCGGGACGACGACCGCGAGCGCGGGGCGGAAAACTCCGGGCAGGCGACGAAGGTGCAGGAGCCCCGCCGCGAGGAGCGCTCCGGTGTTCCCCGCCGAGACGACCGCGTCCGCCCCGCCCGCTCCGGCGACGCGGCAGGCGACGACGAGCGAGCTGTCCGGCTTGCCGCGGATGGCCTCGGCCGGCTTCTCGTCCATCGCCACGACCTGAGAGGCGACGATCAGCTCGAGCCCGCCCGTGTCCAGCCCGTCCGGCCCCACGAGGATCGGCTCGATCCGGTCGGTCGCCGCCTCGAGCGCGCCGGCGACGGCCTCGGCGGACCCGCGATCGCCGGCCATGGCGTCGACGGCGACCCGGATCGGCGTCAACGAGTCTGCGGTGGGCTAGCGACCAGCGGAGGACAGCGGCTCGATGTCGCGCCCGCGGTAGGTCTTGCACGTGGGGCACGCGTGGTGCGGCCGGGTCGGCTGACCGCAGTTCGGGCAGACGTTCACGCGGGGAGCCTCGATGCCGTGCTGCGCGCGGCGCTTGTCCCGACGGGCCTTCGAGGTTTTCTTCTTCGGGACGGCCATCGCGGGCGGGAATCATAGCGGCGGCGAGCCCCCACGGATTTTCCAGGGGCCTGTCCGGAAAGTGGCCGCGGTGGATGACACGCGACACGTGGTGCGAGGCAAGGACGCAGGGAGAGCCGATATGCAGGCATATCGGCCCGACCGAGGACGCTGCATCGCGCCGCGTGGCGTCTGTCAGGCGCCCCGGTTCACTTTTCGGACAGGCCCCTAAAGGCGCTCGCGCAGCTCGGCGAGCGCGGCCCAGCGCGAGTCGGGCTCGGGACCTGCGTGGGAGTGCGGCTCGGCGTTCAGATCCCGCCCGCAGACGGGGCAGAGACCCGCACACCCCTCGCGACAGAGGATCTTGTCCGGCAGCGCGAGGACGAGGGCGTCGCGAGCCCAGCTCCCGAGGCTCAGGCGATTCTGATCGAGGTAGGGCGTTCGCAGCTCGTCGGAGTCGCCCGGGCTCGTCGCCTGGTACTCGCGGCCGTGGACCTCCAGCTGGACGACGGCGTCCGAGAGGCAGCGATAACAGGGGCCGTGGAGCCGGCCCGTGAACCGGAGCTCGAAGACGCGACCGGTTGCGGCCTGGGTGACCGCGAGGGCGGCCGGAACCCGCTCGGGCACCGGTACGTAGCGCTGGCCGCCGAGGAGCAGCGGCTCGAGTGAGACCTCGACCGCCTCGCGGTGCTCCTCGCCGGACCGGAGCTTGACCGAGCGCAGGTCGAACCACGAGCCCACGGTGAGCAGCGTACCGCGCGCTGCGAGCCTGCCCGGCAGCCCTCTTCCGGACAGGCCCCTAACGGGCGCGTGCCGGAGCCGCGCCGGCAGCGGCGGCGCGCGGTCGCTCGCCCGCCGGGCTCGAGCTCACGATCAGGGCAACCGCGGTCAAGATCATCCCGCCGGCGACGACGGTCCGGATCCCGATCGGCTCGTTCTCGACTGCCCAGCCGAGCGAGACCGCGACGATCGGATTGACGTAGGCGTACGTGGAGACGAGCGCCGTCGAGGTCACCCGCAGGAGCCAGATGTAGGCGCTGAACGCGATCAGCGACCCGAAGACGATCAGGTAGGCGAGGGCGAGCAGCGACTGGGTCGACACGTGGTCGACGCGGGCCGGCTCGCCGAGCGACAGCGCGATCAGGGCGAGTATCGCGCCTCCGGTGAGCATCTCCATCGAGGCCCCGAGCAAGGGGCGCCGCGGCAGCGGCGCCCGTCGCGCGTAGAGCGAGCCCGCCGACCACGCGATCGCCGCGGCGAGCAGCACCCCGCCGCCGGCGACGTCGATGTGGTCGGGGCCGGTCGGCCCCGCGAGCAGGCCTGCTCCGGCCAGGCCGACGAGGAGGCCCGAGACGGCCGTTCGCGTCAGCCGCTGTCCGTAGGCGGCCCGGTCGAACAGGGCCATCCAGAGCGGGATCGTCGCGATCACGAGCGAGGCGATCCCGGTGTCGACCCGCGTCTCGGCCCAGGCCACCCCCGTGTTGCCGAGCACGAGCAGAGCGACGCCCACGATCGCGGCCGCCCGCCACTGGCGCCAGCCGGGCCGGTCGGCTCGGTCGCCCTGCCGCACGGCCCAGACGTACAGAATCGCGCCCGCGATCAGGAACCTGAGCGCGCCCATCGTGAACACGGGGATCGTCCGGATCGCGAGCAGGATCGCGAGGTACGTCGATCCCCAGACGACGTAGACGATCGCCAGCGCACCCCAAACCCGGGGCCCTCGGCCTCGCAGGATCACGACGGCACGGGCGAGACAGCGGAGGGCATCTTCGACCTAGCCTTGCGTGCGGGAGCCCATAAGCGCAAGTCGCGTTAGAGTTAGAGTCGATCATGCAGACTGATCGCTGGCCAGGGCTCGAGCTGCGGCATCTGATCGCGCTTCGGGCGATCGCGGCCGAGGGGTCCTTCGGCCGCGCCGCGACGAGCCTCGGCTACACGCAGTCCGCGATCAGCCAGCAGATCGCGGCGCTCGAGCGAATCGTCGGCACACGCGTCGTCTCGCGTCCGGGCGGTCCGCGCCGCGTCTCGCTGACGGAGGCGGGCCGCGTCCTTCAGTGCCACGCCGAGGGGATCGACGCTCGGCTCCAGGCCGCGTATGCAGACGTGGCAGCGCTCGCCGCAGGCTCGGCGGGGCCGCTGCGGGTCGGGACCTACCAGAGCGTCGGGGCGCGCGTCCTCCCCACGCTGCTCCGGCGGTTCGGCACCGCCTGGCCCGACGTGGACGTGTCGTTGACCGAATCCGCCGACGACGGGGAGCTCCTCGCGCTCGTCGAGTGCGGTGAGCTCGACGTCAGCTTCTGCGTCCTGCCCATGCCGGCAGGGCCGTTCGAAGCGGTCGAGCTGCTGCGCGACCCCTACGTGCTCGTCGTCCCGGCCGGATCGCCGCTCGCGCGGAGGGTGCGGCCGCCGACGCTCTCCGAGCTCGTCGAGCTGCCGCTGATCGGCTACCGGCAGTGCCGCACGGCGCTCAAGGTCGAGTCGCACCTCCGGGTGGCGGGCCGCGAGCCGCGGATCGTCTTTCGCTCGGACGACAACGGCACCGTCCAGGGCCTCGTCGCGGCGGGGGTCGGAGTGGCGCTCGTGCCGCGGCTGACTGTCGACGCGTCGGATCCTGCGATCGCGCTCGTCGAGCCAGGAGGGCAGATACCCCCGAGGCTGATCGGGCTCGCCTGGCACCGGGACCGGCGCCGGAGCCCTGCGGCCGCGGCGCTCGTCGAGGAGGCCCGGGCGGTGTGCCGCGAGTTCGAGGGCCGAACCGCGGCCGCCTGATCTAGTACGCCGCTACCTGCTCCTCGTCGCCCTCCATGGCGACGCCCGCGACGACCGACTCCTGCGAGCGCTCGTGCAGCCGCTCGCGACCGCGCTTGACGGCCCCCAGGAACTTGTCCAGGTTGACCTCGAGCGTCGAGAGGATCCCGTCGGCCCAGTCCTCCATCTCGAGGCGGGTCTCGCGCGCCGTGCGCCGCGACTCCTCGACGATCTCCTGGGCCTGGCGCTCCGCGAGCTTGACGATCTCGGTCTGCGAGGCCTCGCGGACGGCCTGCTCGCGCGCCTCCCCGAGCAGGCGATCGCACTCGCGCTTGGCCTCGGCGAGCATCTCCGTCCGCTCCTTGACGATCCAGCGCGCCTGCTTGATCTCCTCGGGAATCGTGGCCCGCATCTGGTCGAGGATGTCGTAGATCTCCTCGCGGTCGATGCGCACCTGGTCGGTCAGGGGCACCGCCTTCGCGTTGTGAACGATGTCGTCGAGCTTGTCGATCAGTACAAGGACGTCCATGTCGGTCTCCAAGTCTACTCTTGCGGGCTGACAGGGGCCCCCGGCCGACCCTGGGGATAGAGCTCCCGGAAGCGTCGCGCCACCGCCTCCGGGACGAGTTCGTCCACCTTTCCGCCGAACGATGCGATCTCCTTCACGCCGCTCGAGGAGACGAAGCTGAACTGCGGGCTACTCATCAGGTACATCGTCTCGATCTCGGGCGCGAGCGAGCGGTTCAGGTGATTCATCTGGAACTCCCACTCGAAGTCGGAGATCACGCGGAGGCCCTTGACCATCGTCTTCGCGCCCCAACGGCGAGCGAACTCGACCACGAGCTCGGAGAAGACGGCGACCTCGACGTTGTCGAGGCCCGCGAGCCCCTCGCGAAGGAAGTCGACCCGCTCCTCGACCGTGAAGAGTGCGCGCTTGTGCCGCGACTCGCGGACGACCCCGACGACGACCCGCTCGAAGATACCCGCGGCGCGGCCGATCACATCGAGGTGGCCGAGGGTGACCGGGTCGTAGCTGCCCGGACAGATCGCGGTGATCGGATCCGAAGGGGTCACGGATGCTCGAACAGCGTCAGGCGCGCGGAGCCGTAGCGGCGCGAGGTGCGCCGTGCGAGCGGCAGCTCGGGCTCGATCCTCGCCGAGGTCTCCACCACCAGCAGGCCGTC
The DNA here is from genome assembly GCA_013695295.1 of Actinomycetota bacterium. Classification (GTDB taxonomy): domain Bacteria; phylum Actinomycetota; class Thermoleophilia; order Gaiellales; family Gaiellaceae; genus JACDAS01. Next base: position 6,352 of record JACDAS010000109.1, read on the forward strand.
GCCGGCGAGGACGCCAGGCAGGTGACGGGCGAGCGCGGTGTAGTCGGTCATCTCGTAGGGCGGGTCGAGCAGCACGAGATCGTACTGGCGTCGCTCGGTCGAGAGAGCCTGCAGAGCCTCGCGGCAGAGGACTGTCGCCCCCGTCAGTCGCAGTCGCTCGAGGTTCCGGTCGATTGCGCGGCACGCCGAGCGGTCCGACTCGACGAACACGGCCGTCTCGGCCCCGCGAGAGAGCGCCTCCAGGCCCATGGCGCCCGAGCCCGCGAAGAGGTCGAGCACCGACGCGCCGTCGAGCGGGCCGATCAGGTTGAAGGCGGCCTCGCGGACGCGGTCGCCGGTCGGGCGCGTCGCGAGCCCCCTCGGCGCCTCGAGGCGGTGACCCTTACGCGAGCCGGCGATGATCCGCACGCGCCCATATTCACTCCTCTGACACGTGTCTGACACGTCTCCGAACCTGCGCGAGCCGGTGCTGATGCGAACGCGCGCGCTACGCGCCCACCTCACGACCGCCGAAGAGCCGCTCGACCTCGTCCAGGAGCGGGCCCTCGTGGTCGAGCAGGGACGCCGCCGCAGCCCGCGCGCCCTCCAGCAGCTCCCGGTCTGCGCGCAGGCGCGTGAAGCGAAGCTCGGACAGGCCGGCCTGCCGCGTTCCGAGCAGCTGGCCCTCCCCTCGCAGCTCGAGGTCGGCCTCGGCCAGCTCGAAGCCGTCGGTGGTTCGGACGAGCGCCTCCAGCCGCTCGCGTGCGGCATCCGTCAGCTCGTCCCGGCCGCGGGAGACGAGCAGGCAATAGGACTGCTCCGCCCCGCGTCCGACCCGCCCGCGCAGCTGGTGCAGCTGCGCGAGGCCGAAGCGGTCGGCCTCCTGGACGATCATGATCGTCGCGTTCGGGACGTCGACGCCCACCTCGATCACCGTGGTGGCGACGAGGACGTCGATGGCGCCGGCCTTGAAGCGCCCCATCAGCTCGCGCCGATCCTGCGGACGCAGGCGCCCGTGCAGGAGCCCCACGCGGTAGTCGCGCAGCTCGCCGAGGCGCAGGCGCTCCGCCTCGGCCTCGGCGGCGCGCGCGAGCGTCGTCTCGGACTCCTCGATCAGCGGGCAGACGACGTAGGCCTGCCGACCGTCGTCCAGGTGCCGGCGGAGGCGCCTGTACGCCTCACCGCTGCGCTCGGGCGTCACCCAGGCCGTGACGATCGGCTTGCGGCTCGCCGGCAGCAGCGTGATCTCGCTCACCTGAAGGTCGCCGTAGACGGTGAGCGCGAGCGTCCGTGGGATCGGAGTCGCCGTCATGTGGAGCACGTGCGGCGAGTGGCGGGCTGCGAGGGCGCGGCGCTGCTCGACCCCGAATCGATGCTGCTCGTCGACGACCGCGACGGCGAGGTCGGACAGCTCGACCGACTCCTGGATCAGCGCATGCGTGCCCACGACGATGGAGGCGCGCTCGGCCTCGAGGCGCTGCGCCCTGGTGGCCGAGCCGGTCAGGAGGGCGCAGGAGACGCCGAGCTCGCGACAGCGTTCCTCGAGCGTGAGGAAGTGCTGCTCGGCGAGCGTCTCGGTCGGCGCCATCAGCGCCCCGCGCCGCCCGGCCTCGACCGCACGCAGCAACGCGTAGAGCGCGACCACCGTCTTGCCCGAGCCGACGTCGCCCTGAAGCAGCCGCTGCATCGGCACGGGCCGCGCGAGGTCGGTGTCGATCTCGCCCATCACCCGTTCCTGGTCCGTGGTCAGCCGGAACGGCAGCCCGGCCCGGTAGCGGGCGGCCAGCTCCCCCGGCGCCGGCAGCGCCGGCGCGCTCGCACCTTCGCGCTCCCGGCCGAGGCGCAGGAGGCCGAGCTGGAGCACGAGCAGCTCGTCGAAGGCCAGCCGGCGGCGCCCCTCCTCCGCCTCCTCCGGCGCCCCGGGCCGGTGGAGCGCGAGGAGTGCGTCCGCCCGCTGCGCGAGGCGCGACCGCGCCTTCAGAGCCGCCGGGAGGCCGTCGCCGAGGTCGCGTGCCAGGGGAAGCGCCTGCGCGACGAGGTCGCGCAGCCTGGCAACGCTCACGTGCTCCGAGGCCGGGTAGATCGGTGCCAGGTCGGCCGTCGCCGCTCCGCCCTCGAGGTCGAACGACTTGACGGCGAAGTCGCCGCGACGGAGCTGTCCGCGCAGTCGCACTCGCGTCCCCGGCCGCAGCTTGTCGGCCAGCCAGGGCTGGTTGAACCAGACGGCGGTGATCGTCCCGCTCTCGTCCGCGACGGCTGCCCTCAGCACCGTCGTGCGCCGTCGCGTCGGCCGGAGGGATGCGCCCAGGACGTCGCCCGCGATCACGACCTCGCCGTCGCCGAAGAGGTCGGCGATGCGCGTCTCCCCGACGGCACGCTGGTAGTCGCGGGGCCGGTATTCGAGCAGGTCACGGAGCGTCCGCAGCCCGAGCTTTCCGAGCTGCGCGCGGAGCTTCGGCCCCACCCCGGGGAGCGTCTCCACTCCCGCCTCCAGGCGTTCGGGCCGCGGCGACGTGCGCGTGCGGGTCCAGGCCTCGAGCGGGTCCAGGCTCGCAAACTCCGTCGGAAGACGCCGAGCGGCCAGGGGCACCGCGGATGCTACTCGTGCCGCCGGGCGCCGAGGCGGAACCGCGCCTCGGCCTGCCAGCGGCCGTCCTCGCCCTCGACGAGGAGCGTCAGCTCGTGCGCCCGGGCCGCGATGGGCAGCGCCCCGGCGACGGCGCGGGCGGCCCGGTCTGCCACCGCCTCGTCATGGCTGACTGTCAGGTGTGGCAGGTGCTCCTCGTGCGCGCCGCCGTAGGGCGGGTAGGCGGGCCACCGGGCACAGGCGTCCTCGGTCAGCGAGACGAACGGCGCCGGCGGCTCCGGAGGCAGGTACACGATGCCGTCGGGCCAGCGCTCGACGCGCCGGAAGACGACGTCGAAGGCAGCGTGTCGCTCGGCCAGCTGGCACACCTGCCCGAGCAGCGTCTCGTCGAGGCTGGCGCGAGGTGCGAAGGGGTAGAGGACGGTCACGTGCGCCGGCACGCCAAGCCCGCCGTGCCGCGTGTACGGGACGCGCCACTGGTCGACAGTCGGCGCCGCCTCCGGCACGACGACGACGAGCGCCGTCTCTAGTGGTCGTCCCTGAACCAGAAGAACCCGACCGTGCCGGGGCCGGCGTGTGTGCCGACGACGGCGCCGAGCGACGTCGAGAGCTCGAGCGTCGCGTGCGGGCGCGTCCGGCGTACGAGCTCCTTCAGCGCCTCCTCGCGCTCGGGCGCGTCCGCGTGGGCGATGCCGAAGCGCAGCTCCGGGCCGTCCGGACCGCTCGACTCCTCGAAGGCGCGCACGAACTCTGCAAAGGCCTTCTGGTTGCCGCGGACGCGCTTCGTCGGCACCACCTCGCCGTCGGTGATCGTGAGGATCGGCTTGATGTTCAGGAGCTGTCCGGCCATCGCCCTCGCTCGCCCGATCCGGCCTCCCTTCGCCAGGAACTCGAGCGTCTCGACTGTGAAGAGGAGGTGCGCCTCGCGCCGGTAGCGCTCGACGAGCGAATCGATCTCCGCGTCGGTCGTGCCCCGTTCCAGCCGCCTCTGGATCGCGAGCGCGAGCAACGCGATCGCGGCGGACGCCGTCTCCGAGTCGATCGCGCGCACCCTGCCGTCGCCCAGCTCCTCGCCGCCGCGCCTCGCGCTCTCGACCGTGCCGGAGAGGTTCCCGGCGATGTGCAGCGAGAGGATCCGCTCGAACGCCGAGAGCTCCTCGTACACGGCGAGGAAGTCACCCGGCGTGGGCTGGGAGGTGGTCGGCAGCTGATCGGCTGTCCGCAGCTTGTCGTAGAAATCGTGGGGTCCGAGCTCGACGTAGTCGCGGAAGCTCTCGTCACCGAAACGCACGTAGAGCGGGACGATCCGCCAGTTCGGGAATCGACCCGGCGCCTCCGGGAAGTCGGCCGTCGAGTCGAGGACGATGGCGGTGTTGTCCGCAGTGAGAGCCGGCGCCGTCACGCGGCAGCCACCCTACCGGCGGCCTGCTGCAGCGCTCCGATGATCGTCTCGAGATCCTCGTCTTTCGTCAGCGTCGCCGCGACGCCGGCGGCCCGGAGCGCCTGGAGCTGCTCGTCGCTCGCCGAGGCAGTCAGGCAGACGAGCGCGACGTCCGGGCACGCGGCCCGGAGCCCCTTCGCCACCTGGAGGCCGTCCAGTCCGGGCAGGCGGTAGTCCAGCAGGAGCACGTCGGGGCTGAGTTCGGCGCAGAGCTCGAGAGCCGCGGTGCCGTCGGCGATCGAGGCGACGATCTCGACGTCGGAGCGAAGCCCGAAGAGGAGCTCGAGCGCCTCCCGGAAGACATCGTTGTCCTCGAGCAGCACGACCCGGATCGGCGCTGGCACGCGCCGCATCGTAGTGCGAGGGCCGGTGGGCTTCCCCTCGAGCGCTCGCGGAGCCGGGCGCGTGCGCCCGCCACTCGACCCTACTCTGCCGAGAGCAGGAGCTGGTAGTGGGGCTGGCCGCCGGCGTGGACCTCCACCTCGACGCTCGGGTGCTCGCGCGCGAGGCGGCTCAGGAGACCCTCGAGCGGCGGCTCGTCCGAGCCCGTCAGCAGGGTCAGGACTCCGCGAGGCTCGGCGAGCAGGCGGTCCGCGACGGCGGCGGCGACCTCCTCGAAGTCGTCCCCGGCGCTCACCGCCTGGCCGCCGGCGAGGCCGAGAAAGGCACCGCGGCGGGCAGAGACGCCGTCGAGCCTGGCGTCGCGAGAGGCCCTCGTCACCTCTCCCGTGGCCGTCGCCGCGACCGTCGCCTCCATCGCCGCGGCGTTCTCCGCCGCCGTCCGCGTCCCGTCGTAGGCCACCATCGCCGCGAGCCCGCTCTGGATCGAGGTCGTCGGCACCACCAGCACCGGCCTGCCCGCGAGCCCCGCAGCCTGCTCGGCGGAGGAGACGACGTTCCTGTTGTTCGGCAGCACGAGCACCTCCGCGGCGGAACTCTCGGCGATCGCCTCGACGAGGTCCGAGGTGGAGGGATTCATGCTCTGGCCGCCGGACACGACGCGCGCGGCGCCGAGGCTCTCGAACAGCCGGCGGTTTCCCGCCCCGGCGACGACGGCGACGACGTCCGTCACCCGCTCCGCGCTCTCCGATGCGCGGGCCTCCGCTAGCAGGCGCTCCTCCCGCTGGCGGGTTTGCGTGTGCATGTTGGCGATCTCGACGCCCTCGACCTCGCCCAGGGAGGTGGCGAGGGTGAGCGCCCGGCCCGGGTCGTCGGTGTGAACGTGGATCTTCAGCGCGCTCGAGTCTCCGACGATGAGCAGCGAGTCGCCCAGCTCGGCTAGCTCCTGCTCCAGCGTCTTCGCGTCGAGCCCGGCTCCCTCGACGACGTAGACGGTGCAGTAACGAAAGCGGGAGAGCTCCTGGTGCAGGGCCTCGACTCGCAGCTCATGAACCTCCCCGGGGGCTTCGGGCAGCGGCTCGCCCGAGAGGCCCGCGACGACGCCTCGCACCAGCTCGAGCAGGCCGGCGCCGCCCGCGTCCACGACACCGGCGTCACGCAGCACCTCGAGGTACTGCGGCGTGCGCGCGAGCGCGTCGGTGCCGCGC
>JACDAS010000112.1 GCA_013695295.1 Actinomycetota bacterium
CGTGCGCGCTCGGAGGAGCTGGAGGAGGAACGCGAGGTGGCGCTTCCATGGTCGAGCTGACCGTCGAGCCCGCGGAGACCGTCCGCCTCCGTCTCGAGCGAACGCTCGCCACCGAGGAAGTGAACCTAGCGAGCGAGGCCGGCCGCGGGCGGACGGAAGAGCTGATCGAGGAGACGATCCGCTCCTACGAGGCGGAGGCGCTCAGCGGGCAAGCGCCGCCTTTCTCCTCGGAGGAACGGGCTGCGATCGCCGCCGAACTTCGAAACGAGCTCGTCGGCCTCGGCGCGATCGCCGAGCGGATGCTCGCCGACCCGCTCGCCCAGGAGTGGATGATCAACGGCCCCAAGCGCCTCTTCCGCGACACCGGCGAGCGGATCGAGCGCGTCCCCGACCTCGTCTTCGACGACGACCGCCAGGTGCGCGCATTTGTCGAGCGGTTGCTCGAGCAGGTTGAAGGTAAGCGGCTCGACCGGATCACCCCGCGCGTCGAGGCGCGCCTGCCCGACGGCTCGCGTCTTACAGCGGCCATCCCGCCCGTCTCCTCAAACGGCTCGACGATCTGCACGATCCGCCGTTTCCGGCTCGCCGCCGGCACGCTCGATGAGCTGGTCGCGCTCGACTTCCTCAGCGAGCAGGCGGCCGGCTTCCTCGCCGCCTGCGTGCGCGCAGGCAAGAACATCGTCGTATCCGGCCGCGTCTCCTCCGGGAAGACGACGCTCCTAAACGCGCTCGGCCAGGCGATCCACGGCACCGAGCGAGTGGTCGTCTGCGAGTCCTCGGCCGAGCTGCAGCTGCCGCGTCTCCTTCCCAACTGCGTCGGCTACGAGGCACGCCCGGCGAGCCCGGACGGCCTTCCCGCGGTCACGCTCGATGCCCTCGTCTCCGACGCGTTGCGCATGAACCCCGACCGGATCCTCGTCGGCGAGTGCCGCGGCCCCGAGACGATGGCGATGCTCTGGTCGTTCGCCACCGGTCACGCCGGCATGACGAGCGTGCACGGTGAGTCAGCCGAGCACGCCCTCCAGAACCTCGTCCGCTTCGCGCTGACCTCCGGTGCACGGATCGAGACCGAGCAGGCGCTCGACTGGGTGCGCGACGTCGATCTCGTCGTGCACTGCGACCGGCCGCGGAGCTTCGGGGCAGGGGAACGGCGCTTCTTGCCACGACGGATCGACGAGATCGTCGAGGTGGCCGGCGTCGAGGGCCGACGGCTTACCCTAAACCCGCTCTTCGAAGGTGCCGGCTCCGAGCTGCGCTGGCTCGGGAGCGGGCCCGCGTATGTGGACGAGCTCGAGCAGGCAGGCTTCCATGTCGGATGATGAAGCGACTCGGACCGGTCCTGATCACCTTCCTCGCGGCGATCGCACTCGGCTGCGATGGCGGCAACGAAGAGAACGCCACACAGCCGTCCCCACCGGCGACGACGACAGAGAGTGGACAGGAAGCGCTGGAGCGAGCTGTCCGCTCGACTCTCACCGCGAACCGCCGCCTCTCGGTCTACGTGCTCTGGAACAACAGGATCCCGTCCTGGGCCGAGCGCTCGACTCGCGGACCCGCTCTCGCGGGACTACGGACCGCGGCGGCGGACCGCAGGAAGCGGGGTATCCGGGCGCGGCTCCTTTCCGATCGGTTCCAGGTCGTCTCGATCAGCCTCGATCCGTCATACACGGAGGCAACGGCGATCGCGCGGGGACGGCAGCGCGTCCGGCCATACCGGCTGAACGGAAAGCCCGCTGGCCGTTCGGTCGAGCTGAACGAGAGGGCACGCATCGAACTGCGACGCCTCGGCCGCTCGAATCGGTTCGTGGTCTGGAGGGTCGAGCTCTTGGATTGAGCCGCGCCGTAGTGGGCGCGTTCGCTGCCGCCGTCGTTTCGCTCGTGCTGGCGGCCGGCGCAGCGGCCGACCCAGGAAAGAAGGACCCGCCGGTCGAAATCAAGCTGGGCTACTACTCACAGCAGATCGACCGTGGTCGGGTGAGGATCGGGGCGTCGATCGAGGTCGAGCGCAGCACGCCCGGGCGCAACGCGAGGCCCGCTTCGCGGCGACCGTCCGGCGCCGTCCGGATCCCCGCGAAGGGCGGCGCGGTCGACGATCTCCCGGAGCCTTATCCGGCGCTCCGAGTGGACTCCACTCTCGCCCAGGACCCGCAGCCGTATGGGCCCGGCAGCTTCTGGTACCCGGTTGGGCCTGGCCGCGTCTGCATCTACGCGCCGAACTCTGTCCTCCCTTGCTACACGCTCGTGGGCACGGGGGGCGCGCCGGCGGGTCCAGCGCTCGATCCCGCGGCGATCGCCGCGTCGGTTGCAGATCGGCTGCCACTTTCGCCGGGCCGCATTCGCAAGTCGCCGAACGTGACCGGGCTCACCGGCACCGATTCCTGGTTCTGGCTCGACCCAGCTCCTAGGACCCAAGAGGTCACGGTCTCGCTCGCCGGCGAGACGGTCACGGTCACCGCCGAGCTGAGCGGCGTCGAGTGGCACTTCGGCGACGGCGCCGGCCTATTGGCAGGGCCAGGCCGTCCGTACCGTCCGGGCCTGCTTCCCGCGGACGCGGTGCTGCACGGGTACGAGACTCGCTGCCTGCCTGGCGACAGCGGCCGGAACCCGTACGTACTCGGGAGCTGCGGCTCGGCGGGATACAGCGTCAAGGCGGTCGTCGTCTGGCGAATCTCATACACGGCGAGAGGGCCGGTGGCTGCGAGCGGCACGCTGCCGACGCGGGCGACGGAGACCTCGATCGCGTACCCGGTGAGCGAAGCGCGCGCCTTCCTCGT
>JACDAS010000164.1 GCA_013695295.1 Actinomycetota bacterium
CAGCGGCGATCTCCGCCTGGGTGAAGCGCGGGATGTAGGCGGCGAGCGAGTCGAGCACGACCACGTCGACCGGGTTGCCGCGCCGGTCTGCCTGGGCGAGGTAGCCGACCAGCGCGTCGGTGTCGCGGGGAAACGTCCACGGCGGCTGCCCGGGTCGTCGCGTCTCGATCATCGCCAGCTCGGCGCCGGCGGCCTCGATCCGGGGGCGCAGCACCACCTCCGGATCGTCCTCCTGCGTATCGATGAAGACCCGCAGCGGCCTCCCGCCGAACCCTTCCTCCCCCATTGATGCTCGTGCGGCCAGCCAGCAGACGAGCGAGGTCTTGCCGACCCCCTTCGCCCCGACGATCAGGTTGATCCCACCCCGCAGCAGGTAGTCGTCCCACAGCCAGCGCGGCGCCTTCGGCTCCAGCGACGCGATCGGGACGATGTCGCCGTTCACGCTTCCTCCCCGCACAGCGGTCCTCGCTCGTCGGCGAGGACGAACAGGAACCCGCCGCCGCTCGCCGAGGCGCCGGGGAGGGGACGCAAGCCGGCTTCGCCCCGCTCGCGTCGTCGCTGAGGTCTGCACCCGCTTGGCGTTGAAGAAGAAGCCGTCTCGTCCGGGGCGGCCGTCAGCGTCTTGCCGCCACAGTCTCCGGGAGCCATACGTACCGCTTGTCCCCGCTCCCGCGCTTGACCGCTAGCCGCCCGAGCCCCGACTGCGCGACCGCATCGAGGAATGCCGCCATGACCTCGCGCCGGAGCGAGACCGGGAACAGGTCGTACTTTTCAATCGACGGAAGTGGCTCGGTGAGCGCCGCGACCTCGACTCGATCGAGCGCGTCCTGCGCCGCAGTGACGCGAGCCTCTGCGCCCTCGAGCACCGTCCGCCACGTCGACGCCCCGAGCTTGCCCGGTCCCTGGGCGGCGAGCTCGGCGAGCTCGCCCTCGACGGTCTCGAGCTCCGCGCGGAGCGGCGCGGCTTCGTCGTCCGCGTCGGTCTTGATCTGCACGTCCCCGGCCTCGAGCCGCTCGCGCAGGACCTCCTCTATCGCCTCCTCAACCTTGACGGCGCCGATCGTCGGCCGCGCCGTGCAGCGCGGGTTTCGACACCGGTAGAACGGATACTGCTCACCCGACGGCCGCTTCATCCAGTCGACTGACAGGTGCCGCTCGCACGCCGCGCAGTGGAGGAGCCCCGCGAGCAGCCGCGGCTCTGCGGGAAGCCCGTCCTTCGCCGAGCGCGTGACCGCCCGCCTCTCGCGCCTCGCCTCGACGGCCTTGAAGATGGCGCGCGAGACGAGAGCGGGGTGCGCGTCCTCGAGCCGAAACTCGCCCGAGCGGACGACGCCGAGGTAGGCCTCCGACGCGAGCAGCTTCGAGACGCCGCCGACTGACCATTCCTTCCGGCCGTAGCACGTCGGCACGCCCGCGTCATCGAGCAGCCGCTTCACCTGCGTCCACGACGCCCCGCCCGCACGTGCCTCGAACGCCCGCCGGACTGCCGGGGCGTGCTCGTTCGGCTCGAGCGTTCCGTCCTCGCGGCGGGAGTAGCCCGCCGGGGCCGGGCCGATATGCACGCCGCGCTCGATCGCGTTCCGGCGCGCGCTCTCCCAATGCTTGCGGTGCCGCTTCCACTCCTCGCGGGCGATGGCGGCCCGGATCGTAAAGAGGAGCTCATGGTCCCCCGTCGCGGTGTCGAGCCCTTCGGCCGCGCAGACTAGGCGCGCGTCGGCCTTGTCGAGCGCCGCCCAGACCTCGGCCGTCGCGAGGCCGTTCTCACGCGAGAGCCGGGATTGGTACGCGACGATGAGGCCCTGAGCCTCGCCGCGCTCGACGGCGGAAATCGCCTCGCCGATGCCGCGTTCGCGCCAGTCCTTCGAGCCGGACACGCCCTGCTCGACGACCTCGGCCGTGAGCGTGACGCCGTGCTCGGCGGCCCACGTCCGGATCGATCGGCGTTGCTCCTCGATCGAAATGGTGATCTCTTTCCTGCGCGACTGCCGCAGGTACGGGATAAGGGGTTTGTCCGTGCTCATGGCGTCCTTCTGCCTCCGCCCGGCCGATCCGGGCGCCTAGTCACACTTTACGCGAAGTATGGCATTTTACAGGATCCTATTCGGGCTGTCGATGGACTACATGGTCTTCCTGATGAGCCGGATCCGGGAGGAGCACGTCCACGGGTTGCAGACGCGTGCTGCCGTGGAGCACGGCATCGCCGCGATCGGACGCGTGGTTGTCGCGGCTGCGCTGATCATGGGGACGGTGTTCGCGGCCTTCATCCTCAGTGCCGACCGCATTCCGAAGGAGTTCGGGCTCCTGCTCGCGGTGGCGATCCTCACCGACGC
>JACDAS010000024.1 GCA_013695295.1 Actinomycetota bacterium
GGCTCGAGGAGTACGACCGCCTGGTCGCGGAGGTCGGCGACCAGGCGCCGCCTGGCCTCATCCTCCGCGCCGCCGGCCCGACCGAGCGGGGCTGGCGGACGATCGACGTCTGGGAGTCGAAGGTGGATCTCCAACGGTTCGAGGTGGAGGCGCTCCGGCCGGCGCTGGAGCGGTCCGGCATCTCCTGGTTCGGCCGCTGGGTGGCGGTCGAGGAGCTCGCGGTGCACCACCTCCTGCGGCGGGATTAGCGTCCCCCGTCGTACCGGCCGCGGAAAAGGCACCCTCCCGGTTGCTACGGTACCCGGCGCGGAGAGACTCGTTGCCGGTCCGCTCCGGCTGACGCTCCCGGCAGGTGAAGGCGCCGGCCCGCACCGGCACACGCTGGAGAGCGAGACGATCGTCGTCGTCGCCGGTGAGCTCGCGGTCGATACCGACGCTTGTCGCGCCGTGCTCGGCCCCGGCGAGGCCGTGTTCCTCGGCCGGGGCACGCGGCACGGATTCGAGAGCGTCGGCCCCACGCCGTGCAGAGCGCTGATCTTCTGCACGCCGTCGGGCCTCGAGCGGTCTTCCGCGAGATCGGCTCCCTCGAGCCGACCGAGACGGCACCGGAGGCAGCCCTGCTCGAGGCCGCCGCCGAGCGCGCCGGCCTCGAGCTCTTCCTCTGACACTCCTCTGACACTCCTCCGAGGTGTGTCAGAGGTCGCCTCAGCAGAAGCCAAGCGCGTGCTGACCGAGGCGCTCGACCGGTACGACGACCGCAGCACCCTCTTCTACAACCTCGCCTGCGCCGAGGCGGGACTCGGCGAAACGGATGCAGCACTCGAGCATCTCCGCGCCGCCGTTCGCCTCGAGTTCTTCCTCTGACACTCCTCTGACACCCCTCCGAGGTGTGTCAGAGGTCGCCTCGGGGAGGCCGCCTCGGGCGCGAGCTCGCCAAGAACAGCGCCCCAGGCGCCGCGCGGGCCCTCCTCTAGCGAGCGACGACGAGCGTGGCGACCATGCCACGCTCTCGATGGTCGGCGAGGGAGCACCAGAGCGCGAAGCGCCCGGCGAGAAACCGCGCCGAAAGGTCGCGTGTCTCCCCGGCCTGCGTGGGCGCGATCACGTACGTCCGCGTACCGCCGCGCCGCCGCAGGCGTAGGTCGTGGGCGTCCTCGCCGAAATTCGCAAGCTGGACGATCGCTGCACCTGCCTTGATCGTCTGGCGGGAGAGGCGGAGGTTGAACTCGTCCGCGACGACCTGGAGACGCGCGGGTGGCTTCGGAGCGGCCGCCCCAGCCGGCAGCGCGAGCGCGGCGGCGATCGCCGCCGCGACGCCGAGCCGCGCGATGATCACTTGAGCAGCGCCGGGCGAGCGTACGAACCGGGGATCACCGGGCCGGGATCGGCCTTGAGCCACTGCTCCACGAGCGCACCGTAGACGCCGCGGAAGTCGGCCGTTGCACGGAGGTTTCCCTGCGCGTCGAGCCCGTTCTGCAGGCCCGGGAACTCGCCGATCATCCCGCCGCGTACGCGCGCCCCGATCAGCATCCCGATTCCGGCGGCGCCGTGATCGGTTCCGTTGGAGCCGTTCTCGGCCGCGCGGCGTCCGAACTCCGACCAGACGTGCACCAGCACCCTGTCGGCCAGGCCGCGGGCCTCGAGGTCACGCTGGAACGCGAGCAGCGAGTCCGAGGTCAGCTTCAGGGCCCGGGTCAGCTCGTCCGGCTGATCGGAGTGCGTGTCGTACATGCCGGGAGCGCGCATGGCGACGCAGTGCAGCGGCAGGCCGGCCGCGAGCATCGCCGCCAGCCCGGCCAGGCGCGTCGGGAACTGGTCGGTCGCCTGCGGGTAGGCGACGGGGCTCTTGATCGTGCTCTCCCCGTCGACGCCGGTGAACGGCTTCAGTTGCGCGCGGAGCCGGTTGACCTGCAACGCGGTCTCACCGGCCTGCGCCAGTGCCGGATCCTTGCTCTTCGAGTGGATCGCGCCGAGGTTGCCGAGCGTGACCAGCATCTGCCGGTCGAGCGGGAAGGGCGAGCCGATCTTCCGGCCGGGCGAGAAGCCGTACTTGTCCGGGCTGTCGAGGGACGCAACCGGGACACGCGCGGTCGCGAGCGAGGGCTGGAGGCGATTGTCGAGCGCGAGTCCCTGCAGCGGATTGTCCGGACGCCCGTTCAGGTCGAGGTAGCGGCCGAGCCAGCCGGTCTGGAGCCCCGGGTTGACCGCGCCGACCTCCCAGTAGTGCCGCGAGGTGAAGTGCGACTTGTCCGGATGGTCGTACCCGACCGCCGGCAGCACGGTCAGCTTGCCCTCGCCGTACAGCGTTGCGAAGGCCTGGGCGGACGGGTGCCAGAGGAGCCGGGCATCGCCCTTGAACGGGATCCCGGAGGAGGCCGGGAGCGCAAGCTTCGGGCGCAGGACGCGATAGCGCGGGTCGCCGTCCGGAAACAGCACCGAGATCGAGTCGATGCCACCGTCGAGGAAGACGGAGACGAGCACGCGGTCGGAGGCGAGCTCGGCGGCGCTCGCGATCCCGGCGTCCAGGTGCGCGGGGCTCAGGCGCGTCCCGCCGTAGACGGCGAGCGCGAGTCCGGCCGTGCGGGCGACGAAGGAGCGGCGGGAGAGGCCGGTGCCGGCCGGGAGCGGCATGCCGGGCTCGATCGCCGGCAGCCCCTGCCCGGCCCGGGCGGCGGCGCGGCGCATCAGCTCGGTGCGCGAGAAGTCGGAGCAGGAGCAGGCTCGGGGCATCAGCAAACCTGGTAGTCGGGGGACATGACGACTAGCTGGCGCAGCGCGTTCTCGACGATCGCCGGCGCGTTGCCGCTCGGCTTCGCCTGGGGAAGGGCCGCCTTCGCGAACTTGACCAGCAGCGCCTCCGTCTCCGGCGTCAGCGTCGGCCGGCCCCAGAAGGCGACGGCGCGCTCGACCAGCTTCTTGGCGTCGCTCGGCGGCCCGCCGGAGCGCTTCTCGGCTCCGCGCTGGGGCTCGAGCGCGATCAGGGAGATGAACCAGCGGCCGCGGAAGGTCGAGGTGTCGAGCCAGCGATCGTCGTTCCACCCGGCGACGTTGGGCGGGTAGAAGAGCCGCTGGCCGGCGAGCGCGCCAAGGCGCCACCAGAGGCTCGTGTCGATCCCACGGCTCGTCGCGCGGAGCAGCCCGGCCGCGAACACGGCCGGCGGCTTGATCATGCGTGGCCCGTTGTAGAGGTCGGGGTGCCGGAGGATCGCCTCGACGACCGGGCGCACCTCGTATCCCCCGGAGCGGTACAGGCCCTCGAGCGCGGACTGGGTCTTCGCGCCGGGCGTGGTCGGGAGGAAGTAGCTCCAGAGCTTGCGCACGAAGAACGAGGGGTGCTGGGCGTGCTCCAGGCACAGACGGGCGGAGTCCTGCCAGTCGAAGTTTCCCGAGCGGCCGAAGATCGTCTTCGCGCCGTCGTCGTGCTGCCGCGGCTCGTAGCGGAAGTCGTAGTAGCCCGTCCCCTTCGCGCGCCGGGCCTGCCAGCCGGTCAGGGCGCGGGCCTGCTCGCGCACGTCCGACTCGGTGTAGCCCCGGTTCACCCCGAGCGTGAACAGCTCCATCAGCTCGCGGCCGTAGTTCTCGTTCGGCGAGCGCCGGGTGTTCTTGACGCCGGAGAGCCAGACGAGCATCGCGGGGTCCTTCGTCACGTTTCCGAGCAGGTCGCGGAACGAGCCGACGGCGTGGGAGCGGAAGAGCTCGTTCTGATCGAGCATCAGCTTCTGCGACTTGACGCCGACGATCGAGGTCGCGAACCAGTCGTGCCAGACGAGCGTCATCCGCTCGACGAGCGGCCGGTTCGTCCGCACCATCCGGTCGAGCCACCAGAGGTGGTCGTGGCCGGCCGCGTCGAGCGGCGCGATCGGCAGCCGCTTCTCGTCGGTCGGAGCCGGGCCGGACAGCTGCTCGGCGGGAGGCCTCGTCAGCGAGCGGACAGCGCCCTCGAGCCCGAGCTTCGCGAGCGCCGCCGCCTCACCCGGGCGAGGGCCGAAGCCCGCGCGCCAGAGCAGCCGCTCGGCCTGGGCCACGCCGAACGGCTTCGCGAACACGGGAACTGCCACTCCTGCGTTGTAGCTCACCCTCGCGGAGCCCGGGTAAGCCAGGCGTAAAACTCGACCGCGGAACGGTCAGGTGGCCGCGCCGAGCGACGCCAGGTAGTCGCGCAGGCGCGCGACGAAGACTTCCCGCGAGAAGGCTCCGGCCCGTGCCGCGAGCGCGCTCGGGTCCCAGTCCGAGCGGGCCGCGGCCTCGATCGCCTCGCGGAGCAGGCCGAGCTCGGTCTGCTCGAGCAGCACGCCGTCCTCCCCGTCCCGGACGACGTCCCGCGCTCCCCCGCGCGCAAGCGCGATCACCGGCGTCCCGGACGCGAGCGCCTCGACCATCGTGATCCCGAAGTCCTCCTCGCCGACGTGGACGAACCCGGACGCGCGCGCCAGCAGCAGTGCGAGCTCCTCCTGCGAGACCCAGCCGAGGAGCTCGACGTTCTCCGGCAGGCGCGCGCGGAGGCGCGCCTCGAGCGGGCCGACGCCGACCATGGTCAGGCGGTGGGGGAGGCCGCGGAAGGCCTCGGCGACGAGCTCTGGGCGCTTGTACTCGACGAGGCGGTGCACCCACAGGAACCGCCCGGCCTCCTTCTCGGCCCGGTGATCGAACAACTGGACGTCCACGGGCGGGTGGATGACCTCGGCGTCGCGCCCGTAGAAGCGGCGGATGCGCTCGCGCACGGCGCCCGAGATCGCGACGTAGCCGTGCGGGCGCGCGGATGCCTCCAGGTCGAGCCGGCGGAGCCAGCCCCTGACGGCACGGAGCGCGCGATCCTTCGGCCCGCCCGCCGCCCGGGCGTCCGTCTCCGGCAGCCAGACGTAGCGAAGCGGCGTGTAGCAGTAGCAGACGTGAATCGCGCCAGGAGCCGGCCGGGCCTGGATCGCGAAGGCGTGTGAGGACGAGATCACCAGGTCGTGCGACGAGAGGTCGAGGCCCCGAAACCAGTACGGCATCGTCGGCAGCAGCCAGCGCCAGCGTCCCGGGTCGTGGCCGCGCTGGCGGATCCCGGGGAGCGCGGCGAGCCGGCTCTCCTGCACGATCGAGCGGGCGAGCCCCGCGGGCAGCAGCTCCCTGGCCGCGTGGAACGTGTACACGTCGGGCTCGCTGCCGGCCGCGAACACGCCTGTCCGCATCGCCTCGACCGTCCGCTCGGCCCCGTGGAAGCCCTGGAACCAGTCGTGGACGATCGCCGGCCTGCCGCCGATCGGCGGTCGCTCTGGCGCGACCTCGCTCACCGCGTCCGCTGGGTCAGGGAACTCAGTCGCGCCGGGCGTCGCGGCGCCGGAAGACGGCCCCCGCCACGCAGGCGGCCGTGATCGCCATCAGCACGAAGGCGAGGAAGCCGAAGCGGCCGCCGCCGGTGTCCGAGAAGATCCCGCCGGCCGCGGCGAAGACCGCCGTGTCGGCCCCGCGCCGGACGGGCGGGAGATCCGCCTCCCGGCCCCCCTCGTCGTGCGGCGCGCTCGACTTCGGCACCGCGCGCTTTGCCTTCGGGACGGCCGGCAGCGCCTTCTGCGGCGCAGCGTAGTTCGAGGACGTCGCGATCTCCTCGAGCACCCGGGCGTCCTCGCCGCCGTCGGCGTAGACCCGCTCGGTCGTCTGCTCCGGGAGGGGCCGCACCTGCTGGGGCTTGTCGTCCCCGCCGAGGACGCTCGAGCCGCCGGCCCCGGGTAGCATCTCGCGGTACTGCGAGACCGCAGAGTACTGTTCCGACTTCTCAGGGGGATCCTTCGCGAGCGCAGCTCCGGCCGGGGCCAAGAGCGCCAGCACCATGCCCAAGGCGAGCGACGATCGCCCTGGCCGATTCCGTCTTCTGACGGGGTTCACGCGAGATCCCACCACCGTCCAATGAGTGTAGACAAGAGGCGAGCGACCCTCGATGGTTGATCGGAAATTGGCGCACCCGCAGGGATGGCCCATCAAGCATCTAGGCCGGCTCGGCGCGCTGCTCGGCGCCCTGGTGCTCCTCGGCTGGGCTGCCGGCTCGGCGGACGCCGCCGCCCGGCCCCTCCAGACGGGCTTCGTCGACCCGATCGCATTCGCCGAGAAGGACGC
>JACDAS010000188.1 GCA_013695295.1 Actinomycetota bacterium
CGGGCCCCCTCCTTGAGCACAGGGGAACCATGGTTTCCCTGTGGGACCCCTCCTTTGCCGGGGCGGCGAGAGAGCCGAGGTGAGCCTCCCCGCCGGGACAAGCCCGGCTCCGGCGGTGGGGACGTTCGCTGGGTCAGGAGGAATGCTCGCCAAGGTGGTTCCCCGTTACCTAGAGGGGCCACTGGGGAGCCACGGGTTCGCCCGTGTTATCCGCGCCAGTAGTTGCGCGTCAGCAGCACGACGATGGGGATGATTTCGAGACGCCCCAGCCACATCAGGCCGATCATGATCACCTTCGACAGGTCGCTGAACGGCTCGAACGAGCCGAAGGGGCCCGCGAAGCCGAAGGCCGGGCCGACGTTGCCCAGGGTCGTCGCGGCCGCCGCGATCGCCTCGAACGGCGAGATGCCGACGTTCGCCCGGGCTGACTCCAGCGCGAGCCCTGCCGCCCCCAGGACGAAGCAGCCCACGTAGAGCAGTACGAACGTGATCGCCGCCCGCAGCGTTCGTTCGTCCACGGCCGCGCCATTCAGCCGCACGGTCCGGACGATCTCCGGATGAACGGTCTGATCGAGCTCGCGGCGGAGCATCTTCCCGATGATCAGGTGGCGGACGACCTTGATCGAGCCCGCGGTCGACCCGGCGGACCCACCCGCGAACATCAGCGCGACGAGGGTCATCGCCGTTAGCGACGTCCAGACGGTGAAGTCGGCGCTCGCGAACCCCGTCGTCGTCATGATTGAGACGGTCTGGAAGACCGAATGGCGGAGCGCGGCCTCGCCGCTGAAGAGGCCTTCGGAGACCAGCTCGGCGAGAATCAGTCCACTGCCGAGCAGGAGGAGCGCCAAGTACAGGCGGAGCTCCTGGTCCCGTGCGAGCACACGAGGGCTGTGGCGGACGATCGCGCGGTAGAGGAGCGCGAAGTTCGCGCCAGCGAGCGCCATGAAGAGGGCGAGCACCCACTGGGAGGCCGGCGCGAAGGGCTCGACCGACGTCTCCCGCGTGCCGAAGCCGCCGGTCGGCATCGCCGTGAACGCGTGCGCGACGGCGTCGTAGAAGCTCATCGCGCCGTCCACACCGGTCCAGGCGAAGATCGAGAGGATCGCCACCAGCACGGCCGTTAAACCGACGTAGAGCAGCCACAGCCGCCGCGCCGTCGCCCGGATCGACGCCGTCAGGGGCTCGATCTCCGGCCCCGGCATCTCCTGCTCGAGCAGTTGCCGGCCGCCCACGCGCAGGCGGGGAAGGACGGCGAGGGCGAGCACGATGATTCCCATGCCGCCGAGCCACTGGGTGAACTGGCGCCAGAGCAGGAGCGAATGGCTGAGCGCCTGGGGGTCGACCAGCACGGACGAGCCTGTAGTGGTGAACCCGGACATCGCCTCGAAGTACGCGTTGAGGGGATTCCCCAGCACCCCTTCGCGCGCGAGCACGTACGGCAGGGCGCCGAAACCCGCCGCGAGGAGCCAGGTGAGCGAGACCACGAGGAATCCCTCGCGGATCCCGATCTGCTCCTTGCCGCGCGAGGCGCGCTCGAGCGACCAGCCCGAGGCGGCCGCGATCAGCCCCGCCAGTAGGAAGGGCCAGACAGGCTCGGAGTAGCCGAGCGCGACCGCAGCCGGCAGCAGCGCCGCGACGCTCAAGTACTTGAGCAGGACGCCGCAGAGGTTGAGCGCCCCGGCGACGTTGACCGCCGTTCCAGGCGGTCGCAGCGCGCGCCGGAACCCCGCGGCGGCGATCAAAGCGTCCGTTCGACCTCTTGGACGCGTCCCGACTCGGTGAAGAGGATCGCCCGGTCACCCGCCTCGAGCACGTCCTCGCCATGCGGGAAGATCGCCTTTCCCTCGCGCACGATCGCGCCGATCATGACGCCGTCGACGGGCAGGTCACGGAAGCGCCTGCCGACGAGGCGGCCCTCGGCCCGGCACGTGATGTCGAGGATCTCGTACCGGTCCCCTTCCAGCATCGCCACCTGCTGCGTGCGTGGATCGTGGGCGAACCGCACCATCTCCTCTGCAGTCAGCGAGCGCGGGTTGATCGTGATGTCGACTCCGGCCGCCTCGAAGACGCGCTCGGAGATCGTGTCGTGGACGATCGCGATCGTCACAGCGACCCCCTGCAACTTCGCCAGCGTGGCCGTATAGAGGTTCTTCGAGTCGTCGCGCATCGCGACGACCGCGGCCTGCGCCTGTGAGATCCGCTCGCGTTCGAGGAACTCCGCCTCGGTCCCGGTCGCGTGGAGGACGCGCGCCTTCGGCAACAGTTGGGACACCTGTCGCGCCCGCGCGAGGTCCGTCTCGACCAGGCGCACACCGATTCCCTGCTCGAGCAGCATGCGGCCGACCGCGACCCCGGTCCGGCCGGCGCCGAAGACGATCACGTCCTGGACCTTCCGTGAGCCGCGGGCCATCAGCGCGCTCCACTCGCGCGCGGCGCGCGGCGAGCCGATGACGATGATCCGGTCGCCGACCCGGATCGACTCGCCGCCGACCGGCAGGATCATCTCGCCGCCGCGGATGATGCTCGCCACCTTGGAGTCGGCCGGCAGGGTGGCGGCGCGCAGCGGGCGGTCGATCACCTCGTTGCTCGCCGTTCCCGGCTCGACATCGAACTCGACGATCTGGACCTGCCCTTCGGCGAAGACGTCCGTCTGCCGGGCCGCCGGGACGCCGATCAGCCGCGAGATGGCGTGCGCCGCCTCCAGCTCCGAGGAGACGATGAAGTCGACATCGAGCTGCCGTTCGTGCCACACCTCGAGGTACTCGACGTTCGTCGTCCGGACGATCGTCTTCGCCTCTGGCGCGAGCTTCTTGGCGAGCATCGCCGAGATGATGTTGCTCTCGTCGCGAGAGGTGCACGCGATCAGCAGGTCGGCCTGCGCAACGCCCGCCTCCTGCAGCGTCCGCCGGCTCGCCCCGTTGCCCTCGACCGTGACGACGTCGTAGCGGTAGGCGAGCGAGTTGAGCCGCGCGGCGTCGAGGTCGAAGACCGTCAACTGGTGCTCGGCGTGGAGCGCCTCGACGATCGTGACGCCAACCTGTCCCGCGCCGATCACAAAGATCTTCACCCGGCGGGCAGGCTAACCGAGGGACGAGCTGCGCCGCGTCCTCCTCAAAGACTGAGTTCCTTTACCCGCTCTGAACATCGCCGCGGTTACCGTGGAGCCGTGAGGACCCGGAGCTTCTTCGTCGCCGTGTGCGCGCTGCTCGTTCTCTCGGGGTCCGCGCAGCCTGCCGCGGTTCCACGGTTCGTCCCGATCGGCAAGTTCGAGGCTCCGGTCTACGTGACCGCTCCGCGGAGCGAGCCCGGTCGCCTCTACGTCGTCGAGCAGGCGGGACGAATCGTCGTCCTCCAGGGGAGGAAGGCTCGTGCCGAGCCCTTCCTCGACCTCCGCGG
>JACDAS010000203.1 GCA_013695295.1 Actinomycetota bacterium
CCGTCGGCGCGGAGCTCCTCGAAGACCTCCCGGTACTCACCCTTGCGGTCGCGGACGACCGGTCCGTTGACGGTGAACCTGGTCCCCTCCGGCAGGCGCAGCACCTGGTCGACGATCTGGTCGAGGCTCTGGCCGGAGATCGGGCGCCCGCAGACCGGGCAATGCGGCCGGCCGACGCGCGCGTAGAGCAGGCGCAGGTAGTCATAGATCTCGGTCACCGTTCCGACGGTGGACCGCGGGTTGCGGGAGGTCGTCTTCTGGTCGATCGAGATCGCCGGCGAGAGCCCGTCGATCGAGTCGACGTCGGGCTTCTCCATCATCTGCAGGAACTGGCGCGCATAGGCCGAGAGCGACTCGACGTAGCGGCGCTGCCCCTCCGCGTAGATCGTGTCGAAGGCGAGTGACGACTTGCCGGAGCCGGACAGTCCCGTGACGCAGATCAGGGAATGCCGTGGCAGCCGGACGGTGATGTCCTTCAGGTTGTGCTCGCGGGCGCCGTGGACGACGAGCTCTTCCTGCGGCATAGAAGGCGAGTCTAGCCGCCGGGGCCCCGTCGAACAAGTGTTCGCTCGGCGGGCTACGCGCAGAGCCGCTCGACGAGCCGAAACACCTCCCGTGGGCCGGCGACGTGGTCGAGCTCGAGCGGCCCGGCAACCACCGTTCCGTACCCGAGCAGCCGCCCGAGTAGGGGCTGTTCGAGGTCGAGGCTCTGGATCGAGCGCAGCCGCACGGCCGAGGCTCGGCGCCTCAGCGTGCCGTGGACGACGAACACCTTCTCGGTCGTGACGACGAGCCTCGTGCGCTCCCAGCGCCAGACCGCGCGGAGCGAGACGAGGGCGCCCACTGCGACCAGCGGGGCCCCGAGCGCGGTGTAGGGCCAGCCGAGCGCGACCAGCAGCCCGCCTGCGAGCGCCAGCAGCACGGCTCGGGCGAGGGGCCGCGCCAGCACGATCCCGTGTCGGCGGGCCTCGTGGCAGACCTCCTCGTCGGGGGCGGCGAGCACCGTCCGGCCTTCGTCGGTGTCTGCGTGTCTCCTGCGTTTGCGTCCGAGCCCCAGCGGCCACACACTGCGGAGCGATGCAGGAGACCGCCCGCCGAGCATTCGTCTGGACCGTTGTCGCCGGCGGGATCGTGGTCTTCGCCCTCGCGCTCTGGAAGCTCCGGATCCTGATCGCGATCCTCTTTCTCGCCTTCATCATCGCGGCGACCATGCGCCCGTCGGTGGAGTGGCTGCAGCGACACAAGGTCCCGCGCGGGCTCGGTGTGCTCCTCCACTACGTGGTGATCCTCGGCGGTGTGGCGCTCTTCCTGTGGCTCGTCGTGCCACGCGCGATCAACCAGGTGCAGGATGCGATCGACACCCTGCCGGAGTCGACGCGCGCCTCGACCGGGATCAAGCACGACATCCTGCAGGGGGTCAAGGACCGCCTCGACAACCTGCCCTCGGGCGACGAGCTGCTCGACCCCGCGCTCGAGATCACGAGGACGGCGTTCGAGGTCGTGATCGGGATCTTCTTCATGCTCGCGTCGGCCGCGTACTGGATCTTCGAGCGCAACCGCGCGCAGCGCCTCGTCCTCGGCCTCGTGCCGCGCGGCAAACGCCGCGTCGTCCGCGACACCTGGGACCTGATCGACCGCAAGCTCGGCGCATTCGTCCGCGGGCAGTTCCTGCTGATCGTCCTGGTCGCGACCGTGCTGTCGATCGCGTTCGCGGTCGCGGGCCTGCCGTACTGGATCCTCGTCGGCACGTTCGCCGGTGTCGTCGAGATCATCCCGGTGATCGGGCCGCTCGCCGCGGGGGCTCTCGCCGTCGGCGTCGGGCTGACGGAGTCGTGGCAGCTCGGGCTCGTGGCGGGTCTGATCGTGCTCGCCGTCCGCTTGCTCGAGGACTACCTCGTGATCCCGAAGGTCCTCGGCGACGCCGTCGGCCTCTCGCCGCTCGTCGTGCTCGTGTCGGTGACAGCCGTGGGGATCCTCTTCGGCGGCTTCGCGGTCGTGCTCGCGGTCCCGATCGCCGCCGTGCTCGCGACGCTCGTCGACGTGATCGTGCTCGACAAGGACCCGGCCGGGGAAGAGGTGCCGACGGTGCTCTTCTCGCCGGCCGACTCCGAAAGCTGACGGCCCCCGACGGCCCAGTCGGCCACGGCCAAGGCGGCCGGATGCGGGTTTCGGGGTTCCCCCGGGGGACCCCCATGTGTTCTCCCCCGCGCGCGAGCCTAATTTCGGCGGACGCACACGTGCGTCACGGTCCGTGACCGATCTGTGCCGATCGTTCCGGTGTACCCGCGGTGCGCGGGCTGGCGCCCGTTCGACCCTGATGCTTGTGTCAGGCCTTGCGCCAGCGGCCGAAAACCAGCCCGCCGAGCGTGAAGCCGAGGCCGAACGTGCCGATCGCGAAGCCGCCGATCGCGAGCGCCTTCCGCCAGGTCGACAGGCGCTGCCAGCGTCCGAGCGCCTCCTGCTCCTCTGCCGTGAGCGGCTGACCACGGCGCTGCTTCCGCAGCGCGCCCCCCGCACGAAGGCCGAGGTAGAGATCGTCGAAGACCTCCGGCGACTCTTCCGCCATGCAGCGAGTGTATAGCCTCGGCCGGCGGTGCCCGCCCGGATTCTCCACGTCTCCGACCTCCACGTCGGCAAGCGCGAGGCGGCCGAGATCGCTGCGCCCCTCGCCGAATTGATCGAGTCGGCGAAGCCTGAGCTGGTAATCGCGAGCGGCGACCTGACCCACCGAGGCCGGGCAGACCAGCACGAGCGGGCTGCCACCTTCCTGAAGGGTCTCAGCCCGAAGGTGCTCGCGATTCCGGGTAACCACGACATCCCCTACACGTTCCCGGCACGCTTCACACGGCCGTGGCGCGAGTTCGAGCGCCACTGGCAGACGACCGAGCCGCTCTACAGCTCGCCGGGCCTCCACGTCGTCGGCCTGAACTCCGTTCGTCCCTGGCGCCACCAGTCGGGACGGCTTCGCGCGGCCCAGCTCGATCGCACGAGCCGCCTGCTCGACGAGGCCCCCTCTGGCGCGCTCCGCGTCGTCGCCCTGCATCATCACCTGCTCGGCGCCCCGTGGCGCTCGAGCAAGAAGCCGGTCGCCGACCGAAACGCCGTCCTGGCTGCGCTGGCGGACGCGGGAGCGGAGCTGATCGTCGCCGGGCACATCCACCAGGGAGCCGTCAGCGAGCGGCGGGAATTCGAGGTCACGAGCGGCGGCGAGCGGGGCGTGACCGTCTCGATCGCCCCGGGCCTCGGGCAGCCGCGCCCGAATCGGCGCGGAGAGGCCCGGGGGCTTCACCTCTACGACGCCGAGGAGAAGTCCCTTCGCGTCCAGACCTACGTCTGGCAGACGGACCGCTGGGCGCTGACTGCCCTCCGCGTGTTTCCCCGCGGCCGCGAACCCCTCGCCGAGGCCCGGCCGGAGGTCAGCGGCGACCGCGGCTAGGAACAGCCCTAACCCTGCTCGAGCTGCGCCTTCTTCGCCTCGTACTCCTCGTCGGTGAGCAGGCCCTCCGCCCGGAGCTCCCGAAGCTTGCGGAGGCTCTCCTCCGTCGGATCGGGGCTCGCAGGCGCCAACGTCTCGGGATCGACGCCCAGTCGCCGCAGGCGCTGTCGCAGCCTCTCGATCCCGAAGCCCCGTGTGGGCAGCTTTTGTGCCCCGGGGCCCGTGATCGGACGCTTCTGCACGAAGCGGCGGTAGCCGATCACGAGCCCCGCGGCGACCGCGATCGACACGAGGAGGACCGCGAAGACGTCACCACGGCTCTCGAAGCCCGTCACCGCGATCGTGACCCCGCCGCCGACGAGCGATCCGGTCAGACCGATGAAGATCGTCAACCAGGCCGGCATCGGGTCCGGGCCTGGCACGGCCCAGCGGGCCAGAGCGCCGACCCCGAAACCCGCGAGGACGACCGAGATGAACGAGCCGAGCACGCTTCCGATACTAGGGGCTGCGTGCCAGAGTGTCCGCGTGCTCGAGGGAGGCGCTGCGTCCGAGACTCCTGCCGGCCCGCCGACGAAAGTGGCGGTGATCGGTCTCGGCGCCATGGGAAGCCGCATCGCGCGGCGGCTTCTGGAATCGCCCTACGAGGTGGTCGTGTGGAACCGGGACGAGACGAAGGCTGCCGCCCTGGTCGAGCTCGGGGCGAGGTTCGCCGCGACGCCTGCGCTCGCGGCCCAGGGTGCCGACGTGGTGGTCGTCATGGTCTCCGACCCGCAGGCGCTCCGGGATGTGACGGAGGGATCGGAGGGCGTCGCGGCCGGAACCACGGCATCCACCACGCTGATCCAGATGTCGACCGTCTCGCCCGAGTCCGTGTCGCGGCTCGCCTCGACGCTGCCGGCCGGGGCGGGTCTGCTCGATGCGCCCGTGCTCGGAAGCCTTGCCGAGGCCGAGGCCGGCGGCTTGACGATCTTCGCCGGCGGCACCCGGTCAGCGGTCGCCCGGTGCACGCCCCTTCTCTCCGCCCTTGGCTCCGTCCTCCACGTCGGGCCCCTCGGCGCGGGCACCGCAGCGAAGCTCGTCGCCAACGCGACCCTGTTCGGGACGCTCGGCGTGCTGGGAGAGGCCGTCGCTCTTGCCAGGGGCCTCGACCTGTCGCCGGAGTCGACCTTCTCGATCCTCGCCGCCACGCCCCTGGGAGCGCAGGCAGAGCGTCGCCGCACGGCGATCGAGAGCGGCGAGTACCCGGTCCGCTTCACGCTGTCCCTCGCCCGAAAGGACGCCGACCTGATCATCGCCGCGGCGTCGGCGTGCGGCGCGGACCTCCGTCTCGCAGCCGCCGCTCGCAGCTGGCTGGCAGAGGCCGAGTCCGAGGGAGGCGACCGCGACTACGCGGAGATGCTGGCGCGGATCGTCGCCACCGGGTCCCGGGCCTGACGCTGGAAGCCGTCAGGCAGGCGCGCGCGCGGCCACGAGCTCGCGCCGGAGCTCCTTGATCTCGTCCCTGAGCTTCGCCGCGTACTCGAAACGAAGCTCCTCCGCGGCGGCGAACATCTCCTCCTCGAGCGTCACGACCAGCCGCTCGAGCTCGCCGGGCTCCATGCCCTCGACCTTGCGACCGCCGCGCCGCTTGCCCGGCACGGTCGGCGCCTCGAGCGACAGGAACTCCGCGATGTCCGAGACCCCCTTGACGATCGACTCCGGTGTGATCCCGTGCTCCTCGTTGTAGGCCAGCTGTACCGCCCGGCGCCGCTCGGTCTCGTCCATTGCACCCTTGATCGCCTCGGTCAGCTTGTCGGCGTAGAGGATCACCTTGCCGTTGACGTTCCGGGCCGCTCTGCCGATCGTCTGGACGAGCGCCGTCTTGCCGCGAAGGAAGCCCTCCTTGTCGGCGTCGAGGATCGCGACCAGCGACACCTCCGGGAGGTCGAGCCCCTCGCGGAGAAGGTTGATGCCGACGAGCACGTCGTAGTCGCCGAGGCGGAGCTCGCGGATGATCTGGATCCGCTCGAGCGTGTCGATCTCCGAATGGAGGTAGCGGGCGCGCACCCCGGCCTCGAGCAGGTAGTCGGTGAGGTCCTCGGACATCTTCTTCGTCAGCGTGGTCACCAGCACCCGCTCCCCGGCCTCCTCGCGCCTGCGGATCTCGTTCAGCAGGTCGTCGATCTGGTTCTTCGTGGCCCGCAGCTCGACGTCCGGGTCGACGATCCCCGTCGGCCGGATCAGCTGCTCGGCGATCACGGGCGAGTGGCGGAGCTCGAAGGCTCCCGGTGTCGCCGAGACGAACACGAGCTGCGGCACCTTGCCCAGGAACTCGTCGAAGCGGAGCGGTCGGTTGTCGAGCGCCGAAGGGAGCCGGAAGCCGTAATCCACGAGCGTCTGCTTGCGCGAGCGGTCGCCCTCGTGCATGCCGCCGATCTGCGGGATCGTCTGGTGCGACTCGTCCACGAAGACGACGAAGTCGGAGGGAAAGTAGTCGAGCAACGTGAACGGATGCGTGCCGGGCCCGCGGCCCTCGAGGATGCGCGAGTAGTTCTCGATCCCGTTGCAGAAGCCGAGCTCCTGCATCATCTCGAGGTCGTACTCGGTGCGCTGCCTGATCCGGTGCGCCTCGAGCATCCGCCCCTCGCTCTCGAACTTCCGCACCTGCTGCTCGAGCTCGGCACGGATCTCGTCCACCGCGCGCTCGATCGTCGGCTTCGACGTGACGTACTCCGTGGCTGGCCAGATCGTCAGGTTGTCGAGCCGCGAGTAGATCTCGCCGGTGAGCGGGTCGAAGTGCGTGATCTGCTCGACCTCGTCGCCGAAGAAGGAGATCCTGTAGGCGGTCTCCGCGTTGGCGGGCTGCACCTCGACGACGTCACCCTTGACGCGGAACCGGCCGCGCCCGAGGACGCTGTCGTTGCGGACGTACTGGCTGTCGATCAGCTTGCGGAGCATCGCGTCGCGATCCTGCTCCTCGCCGAGGGTCAGGATCAGGACGCGCTCGCGCCACTCCTCGGGCGAGCCCAGGCCGTAGATGCAGGAGACCGAGGCGACGACGACGACGTCGCGGCGCGTGAAGAGGGCGGAGGTGGCCGCGAGCCGCAGGCGCGCGATGTCGTCGTTCTGGGACGAGTCCTTCTCGATGTAGAGATCGGCCTGCGGGACGTAGGCCTCCGGCTGGTAGTAGTCGTAGTAGGAGACGAAGTACTCGACCGCGTTCGCGGGGAAGAACTCGCGGAACTCGTTGCAGAGCTGCGCGGCGAGCGTCTTGTTGTGGGCGATGATCAGGGCCGGGCGCCCGACCTGCTCGATCGTCCAGGCCATCGTCGCCGTCTTGCCGGTGCCGGTGGCGCCGAGCATCGTCTGGTAGCGCTCGCCGGCTGCGAGACTCCGCGAGAGCGTCTGGATCGCCTCGGGCTGGTCTCCGGTCGGCCTGTAGGCGGCCGATGTTTTGAATGCCGGCATCGCGCTAAGGGTAACGGCGATGTTTCCCGGTCCCCGGCTCCGGCTCGCGGCGTGCACGGCGCTCGTGGTCCCGGCGGCATGGCCCGCGGCGGCATCCGCCTGTGCGTGCTGTGCCAGCCCGGGCACGTGGCTCCAGGAGACGGCGCGCATCGCTCCGTTCGAGCGGGCGGAGCTTCGCCGGCTGCGCTTCGGGCCGGTCGCGACCACGTACGTGACGGAGGCGGGTCCGAGCGTCATCCGGGGGATCAACCCGGTCGCAGCGCGCTATGCCCTCTCGGTCACGCGCCTGGCGTCAGGGTGGACGCTCCGGTTCCGCGACGCGAAGGGGAACAGGGGCACGCTGACACTGCGCCTTCCCGCCCAGGCTTCGAAGCTCGCCGTCGACCCGAAGGATCGGCGGTCGCCCGGCGGCGGACCGCTTCTCTACCGCGCCTGGCGGCTCGAGTCGCCGATCGTCGGCACCGGCGTCTTCGCGCGCGGCCTGACCGGAGGTGCCCGGTACCGGCTGCTGCTTCAGGGCCGCGGAAACGCCTGCATGAACGCGCAGGACTTCAAGCACTGGGTCCTCCAGGTCAGCGGGTCGAGCGCATCGTTTGCCCTCCACGGCGCGTTCGCGCCTCCCACAGCCGCGTGACGAAGGCTCCTCCATGACCCCCGCTCCGGCCCGCCCTCCCTACGGCAGCTACGCCGCCCTCGTCGGCGTCTACTCGGGCGGTCTGATGGGCGCCGGGCTGGCCGCACGGCTGCTCGGGCGCGGCCCCCGCACGAATACGGCGCTCGACTTCGTGCTCCTCTCCGCGGCGAGCTTCAAGGCCGCGCGAGTGATCTCGCGTGACCGCGTGACGAGCTTCCTCCGGGAGCCGCTCGCCGAGGGAACGGCATATGACGGCGAGGAGGAGGCGGCCTCCGGCACCGGGATGCAGCGCGCGCTGGGAGAGCTCGTCACCTGCACCCGCTGCATCGGCACCTGGACCGCCGCAGGGCTGACCTCGACGCAGATCCTGGCGCCACGATTCGGCCGGCTGCTCACCTGGTCGCTCGCGTCCTCCGCGGCCAGCGACTTCCTCCAGAGCGCCTTCACCGCGCTCGCGCACAAGTCGAACGAGCTCGAGGGACGCACTAGAGGCTTGATGTGAAACTCTGCCGCCGTCGGGGGTGCTCCAGGCCAAGCCGGGCGCCGCGGTCGATTGCGGCGCGTAGCAGCGCTACGTGTCGCGATCGAGCGCGCTGAGCCGGCGCCGTGCCTGGGGCGCCAGCCGGCCCGGCTGAGTTTCGCATCAAGCCTTTAGGCGGTAGCCGCCGCCCGGAGAGCCTCCTGGAGCTCGGTCGAGGCAGGGCCGCGGGGGACGGCGACGCCGTCGAGCTCGGACACGGGCATCACCTCGCGGACGGACGAGGAGGTGAACGCCTCCTCCGCCGCGCAGAGGTCGGCCAGGCCGAAGACGCCCTCGAGAGTGTGGTAGCCGAGGGACTCGGCGCGTTCGAGGAGCAAGGCGCGCGTGACCCCTGCGAGGATCCCCGTCTCGAGGCCGGGAGTGTACAGCGTGCGCTCTCGGCGCCACCAGACGTTCGCGGTCGGGCCCTCGAGGACGGTGTCGCCTGTGGCGAGCAGCACCGCGTCGTCCGCGCCGCGACGAGCCGCTTCGGCGGCCGCGGCCATGTTGACCGCGTAGCTCGTCGACTTCACCCCCCCGAGGAGCCACGGAGCGCTCGCGCGCGCGGACGGGTCGATCCCGGTCTGCAGCGAGACGAGTCGCAGGCCACGGCCACGTAGCTCCTCCAGCCCCGGTGGGAGGGTCGCGACGAGCGCGAGCGCGGTAGCCCGCCCGCGCCCCTCGCGCCCCGGTGTGTGGAACAGGCGAAGCACCGCGTCGGCCAGGCCGGCTCCGGCAATCGCCTCGTCGGCCAGCTCCCGGAAGTCCGGGGTCTCGAGCGCCGGCAGGCCCAGGCGGGCCGCCGACTCCGCCAGTCGGGCCAGGTGCTCGTCGAGGCCGAACGCCCGCCCACCGTAGACGCGAACCGTCTCGAAGGCGGCGCGGCCGCGGAGCAGCGCCTCGTCGTCAGCGTGCACGACGGGCCGGTCGAGCGGCACGAGCCCGCGACCGCCGACCGCAACTGCTACGATCGGCATGATGTTGTCTGCTTCGACAACGGTGCACCGATCGCGCGCAGCAGAGGGGTGGCCTTCACCCACGACTCCTCGATCTCCGCGTCGGCGTCCGAATCCCAGACGACCCCGCCGCCCACCCAGAGGTGCACGCGCCCCTCCGCGACCGCAAACGTCCTGATCGTCAGCGCCAGATCGAAGTCGCCGTTCGGGTAGACGCGGCCGAGCGCGCCCATCGAGGCTCCCCGGCCAACCGGCTCGAGCTCGGCGATCTGGTCGAGGGCGGCGATCTTCGGCGCGCCGGTGACCGACCCGCCAGGGAAGGTCGCCTCGAGCAGCTCGGTCAGCGTCACGTCCGACCTGAGGCGGCCCTCGACCCTGCTCACGAGGTGCTCGACGCCCGCGAGCTCCCGAGGAACCAGCAGCTCGGGCCAGTGGACGCTGCCCGGCTCGCAGACGCGGGAGAGGTCGTTCCGCTCGAGGTCGACGATCATGACGTGCTCGGCCAGGTCCTTCTCGGAGGCTGCGAGCTCGTCGCCCGCTGCAAGCGGTCGCGTGCCCTTGATCGGCATCGTCCAGACACGGCGGCCGCGGCGGGCGAGGAAGAGCTCCGGTGACGCCGACACGATCGTCCATCCCGGCCCGTGGAAGGGTCGCGGCTCGAGCGGCCGCAGGCCCGCTAACGCCATCGCGAGCCCGTCCGGATCGCCCCGGAAGGGTGCCGAGAGATGCTGAACCAGGTTGACCTGATAGACGTCGCCGCGGCCGATCGCGCTCCTGGCCGCCTCGATCGCGGCGGCGTAGTCCGGGGCATCCCAGCTGCGCTCCCACTCCCCCACCGCGAAGGGCAGGGGATGCTGCTGGTAGGGCTCCGTCGCGCGCCTGATCCGCACAGCGCCTCCCGGCAGAGGGCACGGCTCGGGCGGCAGAGGTGTGCTGGTCCGGCGCTGAGCGGCACCGAGACCGTAGGAGAGGTAGACGTCGGCGACGAGGCCTTCGGCGCGGCCGTCGAGGAAGCCCGACCCGTGGAGATGAGCCTCCAGGTCGCCCAGGGAGCGGAGCTCGATCATGCGGCCACGCTAACGTGTCGCGCGTGCGGCAGGTCGCTCTCGCGCTCGCGGTGGTGACGTTCGTCGGCGCCGCCCCCGTTGGCGCGGCAGCGGGCGGCGCCCCCTCGCTCACGGTCGTCCCCAGCACCTTCTCTCCGGCCACGGGCGCGCTCGCCGTCAGCGCTTCGGTCGGTTCCGCGCAACCGCTCGGGCTCCAGCTTGCGAGCGCCGACGGCAGGCCGCTCGGCTGGATCTCCGCGCCGGAGCGACGGCAGCTCCTGTCGGTCTTCTGGGACGGGCTGCTCGACGGCACCCCCGTACCCGATGGGCGCTACCGCGTCCGGCTGGTCGGAGGCGGGGACGTGATCGCCTCCGCGAGGCTGACGCTGGACGGCCGCACGCCGGCGCTGACGGGCATCGAGGCCGACAACGAGGGGACGCCGTTCGACGGGGACGGGCCGCTACTCACGACCATCAGCCCCAACGGAGACGGGTTCCGCGACCGGGCCGCGGTCAGGTTCCGGCTCAGCGAGCCCGCCGTCGTGACGCTCGAGGCCGCCCGCACCGTACAGGCACTCGGCCCCCCCGTCTCGACCGAGACGAGGTCGCTCCCGGCCGGGCAGCACACCTGGTTTTGGACTCCCGCCGCGGCGCTCCTCCCGCGGACGTACGTCCTACGGCTGATCGTCCGCGACGCCGCGGGCAACCGGTCCGAGTACGGCGCGCTGAGCGCTCGCGTCGGGCGCTACCCACGCGCCCCCGTCGTCCGCGTGCAGGGGGTCGACGCGTCCTTCGAGCGAGCGAGCTACGCGCCTGGAGAGCTGGCGCGGCTCCGAGTTGCTAGCGACGCGGACTCGCTCGCGGTGCAGTTCTTCAGGTCGGGGCCTGAACACGTCCAGACCGGCTCCGACAACGTGATGAACGGCGTGCCGGTCTCCGGCACGGTCGAGGTCGGCTGGGCGAACCGGATCCACGCGCCGGCGACCATCCAGCTCGGAATCGGTCCCTGGCCCAGCGGCCTGTACTTTGCCCGCCTGACCTCATCCGACGGGCGCGTCGGCTACGCACCGTTCGTGCTCCGGCCGCCACGCCTCGGGACCAGCAGGGTCGCGATCGTCCTTCCCACGACGACCTGGCAGGCCTACAACTTCTACGACGAGAACGGCGACGGGTGGGGAGACACCTGGTACGCCGGAGCGCCTCATCAGACGGTCAGGCTCGGCCGCCCGTTCCTGCGCCGGGGAGTGATCCCGTTCTTCCGGCGCTACGACCTCGGCTTCCTGCACTGGCTCGCCTGGGAGAAGAAGGACGTCGACTACCTCGCCGATTCCGACCTCGCCTTCGTCCCGGACGGCGACGCGCTGGCCGGGGCCTACGACCTCGTCATCTTCCCGGGCCACACGGAGTACGTGACCGAGCACCTCTTCGACGTGGTCGAGCGCTACCGCGACGCCGGCGGCAATCTCGCGTTCCTCTCCGCCAACAACCTCTTCTGGCGGATCGCGAGCGAGCGCGGCGTGCTGCGGCGGGCCGGTCTCTGGCGCACGCTCGGTCGGCCGGAGTCGGCGCTGATCGGCGTGCAGTACATCGGCAACGACCAGGGCTCGCGACAGGGGCCGTTCGTCGTGCGCGCCCTCGGGGCAGCCTGGCTCTGGGACAGAACCGGGCTCGAGGCAGGCGGAACCTTCGGGGAGTTCGTCGGCGGCTACGGCATCGAGATCGACGCTGTCACCCCGGCCTCGCCGCAGGGCATCGAGGTACTCGCGGAGCTCCCGGACCTCTTCGGACCGGGCAAGACCGGGCAGATGACCTACTACGAGACCCCGGCCGGAGCAAAGGTCTTCGCCGCGGGCGCGCTCGACTTCGGCGGCTCGGCCACCTTCTGGCCGGTGTCTCGGATGCTCGACAACCTCTGGGCCCGACTCTCCGTTCCCTAGTGGATGGTGAGCCGGGCCGTCACGCGGCCTGCGCCGGGAGCTCTCGGAGCCGCAGGAGCGGCGACCCGACCAGCCAGACCACTCCAAGCAGTGCGCCCGCGGTCGCGATCCAGAGCGTCGGGCGCAGCCCGATCGCGCTCCCGAGCAAGCCGCCGAGGAGCGCGCCGATCGGGCGCACGCCGTAGTTGACGAAGCGACGCACGCCGTCCGCACGCGCCCGGAGGCGCTGGGGCGTCAGCACGACGTTGATGCTGCCGGCGGGAACGTCGAGCATCATCACCCCGACGCCAGACAGGAACTCGGAGGCGAAGAGGCAGGCGAGCACGAGCCACTTCGGACCCCCCGCGAGCGGCACGAGCAGCAGCGGCGCCGGGAAGAGGACGCTGCCGAGCGCGAAGGTCGGCCCGATCCCGATCCGGCGCTCGACCCACGGCGCGGCCACGGCGCCGAGTCCGGATCCAACCGCCGCCGCCCCGAGCACGGCCCCGAGCAGGCCGGGCGCCACGTGAAGCTCCTCGGTCGCGTAGAGGACGAAGATCGCGAAGAACGCGAAGTTGAAGAGGTTGATCGTCGCGACGCAGCCGAGGGACGAGCGCAGCAGGGCGTCCCGGAAGCTGAAGCGAAAGCCCTCCCCCAGGCGCCGGCGAAGCGGTGTCCGGTCGACGGGGAGCGGCTGCTCCTGCACCCGGATCCGGAAGACGAAGGCGGCCGAGGCGACGAAGGAGACGGCGTCGGCGGCGAGCGCCACCGGTGCACCGAGCGCCTGCACGAGCCCGCCCGCGAGCGGCGGCCCGCCCATCCACGACACCGAGCGGCTGAGGCTGAGCTTGCTGTTGGCCTCGATGATGTCCCGTTGGGGGACGACGAGCACGAAGAGCGAGGAGTAGGAGAGGTCGAAGAAGACCGTCAGCACCCCGACGAGGAACGCGACGGCGAAGAGGTGCGGCAGCGTCAGCGCGTCGAGCGCCCACACGAGCGGGAGCGAGGCGAGCAGACCGGCCCGGCCCAGGTCCGAGAACACGAGGATTCGCCGTCGCTGCGCCCGCCGGTCGATCCAGGCGCCGGCGACGAGCGACAGGAACAGGTGGGGCGCGAGCCCTGCGGCCGTCAGGAACCCCATCTGCGCCGCCGAGGCGTCGAGTGTCAGCACGGCGACGAGCGGGAGCGCGATCATCGTCACGGCATCGCCGAAGACGGAGATCGTCTGGCCCGTCCAGAGCTTCAGGAACTCGGGCTGGCGTCGCAGCCGCGCCGGCGCCGGGATGGCGGCGGCGTCTGACACACCTAGATGGTTGATCGGAAATTCGCGCACCCGCAGGGATGGCCGAGACCAAGCCGGTCGCCACGGCCGGTTGCGACGCGTAGCAGCGCTACGTGTCGTGATCGGACGTGGTGAGCGGCGTCGTGTCTGGGCCACCGGCTGCGCTGAGTGAATTTCCGATCAAGCATCTCTAGGCCCGGACGATCTCGATGTCGCCACTCATGGTCGTCGCGCGCAGCTCGACGAGCGGCCCTTCTTCGTCCGGCGGGGCATCGCCGACCTCCAGCTCGGAGGTCGTCTCTCCGCTCAGCGAGCGGGCGTCCACCCACAACCTCGATCCGCGCCGGATTCCCACGTGGAGGTCGCCGGAGGCGGACTGGAGACTGACCTTGCCCTCGCTCACAGAACCCACCCGGACGTCCCCGGACGCAGTCTGGGCCGAGAGGGACGACCCGGCCGAGCCGACCGAGACGTCCCCGGAAGCGGTGCGAACCTTCGCTGCACCGGCGAGCGTCTGGAGCTCGACGTCGCCCGAGGCGGTGTTGATCGTCACCTCGCCCTCGATCCGCTCGAAGCTGATCTCGCCGCTGGCCGAGTTCACCTTCACGGCCTCGTCCACGACCTCGAACGAGACGTCCCCGGAGGCGGTGTTGAGGTCGACGGCGCCGAAGCGACCGCGGCCGTGCACATCGGCGGCCTTCGTGTCCGCGTCCACCGCGGACCCGTGCGGGACCCGGAGGCGGAGGCGGTGCGACGTGTCCCGGCCGAGCCTGAGACCCTTCACCTCCGCGACGACCTCGTAGCGGCCCGCGCGCTCGCGGCACTCGACGCGCGCGTTCTCGTCCGGCTCGAGCTCGACCTGGGTCTCGGAGCCCTCGACGGTCTCGATCTCGATCTCTCCCGCAGGGAGGCGGAGGAGGAGCGTAACCGGCCCAGGGGTCTGGAAGACCTCGATCATCGGGCTTTCCGGGAGCTGCGCAAAGGCTCGGCGCGGAGCCGCCTTGGCCGGGGATCGCGGCTGTCGATCCGAACCTCGACGTGGCCGAAGGGATACGGGTAGAACGCCATGTGCTTCTCCTTTCAGCTGCGGGCGAAGCCCGTCAGCCGTCTCGTTGAGCGGGTGGGAGTGGACGGGCCCGAGACCGCACGCGCGAGCGCCCGGACGAGCCATGTGTTGACGGAGAGTCCCTCGCGCGTCGCGAGCGCCTCGACCTCCGCCTTCAACGCCTCCGGAAGACGAAGGGTGATCCGTGCCGAAGCCGATTCCTCCGGATCAAGGCCTGCGCGCTGCTCGGCTGCCTCCTCCGCGACGTAGACGAGCGAGGGCTCCTGACCGGCCAGCCGGACGTCGACGTGGCCGGACGGAAGCTGGGAGCTGAGCTCGAGCGCCGCCTCGCCGAGAACCTCGAGCAGCCGCAGCCCGGCCGAGGCCCTGAGCGCGTTGCTCAGCCGAGCGGCGGCGGCGGCGGTGGCGTCGTCGCCGAGCGCGGCGAGCTCGGCCAGGTCGGCCTGAAGTGCTTCGACATGGGGCTGGAGTTGCATCGTGACATCATTCTGACATCATTCTGCAACGTGTCAAGTGTCATCCTGTGTCACGGAGCTGGGCGGGGTAGCTCCGGCGGTAGATCTGCTTCAGCTCCCGCACGCGTTTGACGTAGTGGCGCGTCTCGGCGAACTGGATCCCCACGCCCTCGCGACGCCAGCGGTCGACGTTCGTCTGGCCCGCGTTGTAGGCCGCGAGCGCGACCTCTTCGTCCTCGTAGCGATCCAGGAGGTGACGCAGGTACCAGCAGCCATAGCGGACGTTGAGCTCGGGGTTGTAGAGGTCGGATGTCTGGAACCGGGTGCCGCCCGTGCGAATCGCGATCCCTCGCGCGGTGTCCGGCAGGAGCTGCATCAGGCCGATCGCCCCCGACCGCGACCGGGCGTCCGGGCGGAAGCGGCTCTCCTGGTAGATCACCGCGGCCAGGAGCGCCGGATCGAGGTCGTAGTTCCGCGCGTGCGCGCGGAGGATCGTCGTGTAGCGCAGCGGATACCGGATCCTGGCGTAGAAGTCCGGCTCGGCGCGGATCACCCAGAGGCCGACCAGCGCCCCGGCGCCGACCAGGACGAGGAGCCCCGCCAGCAGTCTCAGCCGCGTTCGCCGAGCGCGCCGAGAACGTCGCCCACGAACGCGTCGAGCTCCTCGGGCGTCCCGTCGTTCACGTACGCGTGGTCGGCTCGTCGTCTCTTCTCCTCCTCGGGAAGGAAACGCTTAGCACGTTCGACCGCACGCGCGCCGGCACGAGCCGTCCGAATGGCCTCGGGTGCGGAGATCACGACGACCGCATCGAAGCGCGACTCCGAACCCGTCTCGTAGAGCAGGGGAACCTCGGTGACGCAGACGGATGGAGGCTCGGGCAGGCGGGCGAGCCCCTCACGCCAGGCCAGATAGGCCTCGGCAACTCGCGGATGTAGGAGCTCCTCCAGCCACCTGAGCTCGCCCGGGTCGGCGAAGACGACCTCGGCGAGCGCCGCCCGGTCGACCGCGCCCTCACCCGAGAACACCGGCCCTCCAAACCGCGCGGCCACCGCGGCGCGCACCTCGTCGTCGGCCCGCAGCAGCTCGTGCACGATCTCGTCGCTCGAGATCACGGGCACCCCGCGGCGGCGGAAGGCCTCGAGCGCCGTGCTCTTCCCGGCACCGACGCCACCGGTGATCGCGACGGCGAGCGGACGTTTTTCGGGTCTGGACGCCCGAGCGGGAATGCGCTAGGCGGCGGGCTCGGTCGGGCCGTCGCCGGGCTCGGGCGGCGAGCCAGGCGCTTCCTGCTCGAGCTCGACCTCGGCGGCAGCGTCCGACTCGCTCGCGGGCTCGTCGGCTTGGTTTTCGGCGGGCGCAGCGGCCTCCGCCGGCGCCTCTACCTCGGGCTCGGGCTCCGCCTGGGCCTGCGCCTCTGCCTCCGCCTCTGCCTCGGGATGGGCCTCGGGCTGCGCCTTTGCCTCGGGCTCGGCCTCCGCGGCCGGCTCCTCCCCGGCCTCGTCCGCAACTGCGCCGGCGGGCTCGTCGGCGAAGACGTCCTCGGAGAGGTCGAGGTTGGATGCGCCCTGCAGGCCGTCCCCGGCCGGCTGCCCTTCGGCTCCCTCGACACGCTTCAACGAGAGCGAGAGGCGTCGGCGCTCCGCGTCGACTTCGATGATCTTGACGGTCACGAGATCTCCCTGACCGACGACCTCGCGCGGGTTCTCGACGTGGTGCTGAGCGAGCTCGGAGATGTGAACGAGGCCCTCGACCCCGGGCAGGATCTCGATGAAGGCGCCGAAGGTCACGACCTTCGTCACGCGGCCCTGGACGAGGTCGCCCTCGGAATGCGTCTCGAGCACCTGCTGCCAGGGATCGGACTGCGTCTGCTTCAGGCCGAGCGAGATCCGCTGGCGGTCGCGGTCGATGTCGAGCACCTTCACCTTCACGGTCTGCCCGATCTCGAGCACCTCGGAGGGGTGGTTGACATGACTCCAGGACAGCTCGGAGATGTGAATCAGCCCGTCCATTCCGTCCAGGTCGACGAACGCCCCGAAATCGACGATGTTTGAGATCTGCCCCTCGACGACGTCGCCGGGCGCAAGGCGGTCGAGGATCGCCTGGCGCATCTCCTTGCGCTCGTCCTCGAGCACCGCGCGCCGGGAGAGCACGACGTTGTTGCGCGAGCGGTTGAGCTCGATCACCTTGCAGCGGAGCTCCTTGCCCAGGAACTCGTCCAGATCCTGAACCCGCCGGATGTCGACCAGCGACGCCGGCAGGAAGCCGCGCACGCCGAGGTCGAGGATGAGCCCCCCCTTGACGACCTCGATCACGCGGCCGTCGACGGACTCTCCGCTCTCCGAGGCCGACTCGATCGCCTTCCAGGCCAGCTCGAAGCGGGCGCGCTTCTTGGAGAGGATCAGGCGCCCGTCGGCGTCCTCCTTCGTCAGGACGAGTGCGTCGAGCTCGTCGCCGAGCTGCACCTCGTCGGCCGGGGTGACCGATCGCCTGATCGAGAGCTCCGCGACCGGAATGACCCCTTCGGACTTGTAGCCGATGTCGACGAGCACCTCGTCCTTGTCGACCCGGACGACGGTGCCGTGGACGACCTGGCCCTCCTCGATCTCCGGAAAGGTCGAGTCGTAGTCGGGGATCAGCTCACCGTCCGGGCCGGTGACCCAGACGCCGGGCTCCTCGACCTGGCGTGCGCTCGTTTCGACTGTCTCGTTCAGCATCGGCGGCCGATCAGTATAGCCGCCTGCCTGCGCCAAACCCGGGCCGGCGAGCCGGCCCGGGTTCCGGAGAGCGTGCCCTACCGCGCCCGCACGGGACCGCGCCAGGTGCGGGACCCGTCGAGGTGGACGACCTGCAGCCAGTAGCGCGCGGCCGTTCTCGCCGGCCGCCGGTCGCGCCAGGCATAGGACGACCCGCGAACGGCGATCAGCGAGCGGTTCAGGCGCACGCGCGCCTTCCCCGTCGAGCGGTAGACGTTGAAGCCGAGCACGCGGGCGGTCGAGCCCGTCCGCCAGCGAAGCAGCACCGTCCGGCCCGCCTGCACCGCCGCGAGCGAGCGCACCTCGACAGCGGTCGGCGCCGAGGTCGGGTCGTACTGGAGCACCTGCGGGTCGTGGTCCGAGATCTGGCTCGCGAACTCGGCGTTCACGTGCACGACGTCGTAGATCGGCGAGCGGAACAGGATCGGGTTGCTGACGAGGATCTGGTCGAGCGACTGAGAGTTCCCGTCGAACACGTACGAGTACCGCTCGCTCTGGGGCAGCGTGTCCATCATCGTCGTCAGACCCCCGCCCTCGAGGATCGTCACCGTCTGGGAGAACTCGAAGTCGTTGATGTCGCCGAGGACGACCACCTGGGCGTTCGGCTCCGACGCCTCGATCTGGCTGACGAAGTTCGCGACGATCGTCGCCTGCTGGTGGCGCTGCGTCTCGGATGAGCGCACCGGCGGCTGGAAGTGCCCGAAGAGGGGCTGGTCGCCGCCCTTCGAGTTGAAGTGGTTCGCGATCAGATACAGCCTTTGCCCCGCGAAGGTGAACTCGGCGGCGAGCGGCTTGCGGCTGTTGGCGAAGGCAGCGTTGGTCGGGTCGATTCGCCCCGGGCTGAACGCGAGATCGCCGTTGGACATGACGGTATTCGCGGCAGTCGACGTACCGCCAGGCCGGTCGACGAACGCGAGGCCGCGGTCGGTGCGGAAGATGAAGCCGACGCGGATGTTGCCACCCGGCTCGCCGCCGTCCTGGTCGTCCACCGGGTCGATCTGGCGGAACTGGTAGGTCGGTCCGCCCGCCGTCTGGATCGCCGTGATCAGCGTGCTATAGGTCGTCGACGCGTCGACGACGGCGTCGTTCGTCGGTCCATTGTTGTCCTGGATCTCCTCGAGGGCGACGATGTCCGGCGACTTGAGGTTGTTGACGACCAGGCCTGCCAGCGCGTTGAACTTGGCCGCGCCGTCGCCCGGGTCGAGGTTCTCGACGTTGAAGGTGGCGATCGAGACGTGACCGCCCAGCGTCGCCGCCGTCGTCTCGGGGGCGAGGGATCCCGCAACGACCGTGGGCGTGGCTGTGAGCAGGAACTTGAAGTTCCCGAAGCTGTAGTCGACGACCGCGGTCACCGACGAGGAGAAGTGATCGCCCACGTTGGCAGCCGGCGTAGAGACTCCCGTCAGCCCGTCGTCGAGGATGATCCGCTCGGGGTTGAAGTCGGTCGGTCGGATGACGATCCCGCCACGAGCTGTGCGGACGCCCTGGCCGGCGCCGTCTTCGGCGAGCACCGGGATCTCCCCGAACCTGTTCGTCGGGCCGACCGCGACCGGATTGTTCACCTGGACGAGCATCGCCTCGAGGCTCTCGTAGAAGTCGATGCCGTCGGCGGCCGGGTCGAAGACACCGCTCGTCTCGACGTCGCCGGTCGCGTCGTCCTCGATGATCTCCGCGGGGGGCGTCCTAGTGCCCGTCGGCCCGACCGTGGTGGGCGCCGGCAGCGGAT
Source organism: Actinomycetota bacterium (assembly GCA_013695295.1). Taxonomy (GTDB): domain Bacteria; phylum Actinomycetota; class Thermoleophilia; order Gaiellales; family Gaiellaceae; genus JACDAS01. The sequence goes on from JACDAS010000203.1 coordinate 19,239, forward strand.
TGCCCGAGGAAAGGGTCGTAACGGTGGGACCGGTGATCTCAGTCGTGGTCAGGTTCGCGCTTGTCCCCCCGCCCGGCCGGAACTCGGCCACCGTGCCGCTCACCCGCACGGAGTTCCCGACGCTCGTCGCCGGAATGGTGCTCGTGAAGACGAAGATCGCCTCGGAGGTGGCGACATCCGCATCGGGCAAGGGGTCCTGCATGTAGAAGCCGTTCGAGCGAAGGGCGGTGACGACGCCTTCGATCGTCACCGCCATGCCCGCCAGCGGCGAGAGGTGGGTCGAGCCCTGGACGGTGTGGATCGCCACCGTCGGAGGAGCGTCGTCGTTCGTGATCGTCCCCTGGCCCTGCCCGTCGGAGACGGTGGCTCCTACGACGTTCGTGACGTTGACCAGGAACGTCTCGTTGGGCTCATAGGTCGTGTCCCCGTTGACGGTCACGTCGAACGTCGAGGTGGTCGAGCCTGCCGGGATCGTCTGCGCGGTCAGGCTCCTTGCCACGTAGTCGCTGCCGGCGGTCGCGGTGCCGTCCTGAGTGGCGATGTCGAAGGTGACGCCACCAGCCGGGGCAGCCGCGCTGAGGGTGACCGTGAAGGTCGCGGTCGTCGTCGCCGTGTTCCCCTCGGTGACGGTCGCGTCGTTGATCGAGAGGGTCGTGCCCCCGCCCCCGCCGCCACACGGCGCGAGCGCCGCCGCGGTGTTCTGAGGAGCGGCCGCGGCCACGGCGAAGTCCGCGGCGTTCTGGTCCGTCTCGGTGCAGCCCCCGCTTGCGCGCTGGTCGGAGTTCGTGTTGCTCGGCGCCGGAGCGGGGCCGCTACCCTCGAAGCAGTTGGCGGTGGTGCCGAAGCCGACGAGGTCGAACGTACCGGTGGGACACGAGCCCGTGAGCGCGGCCGTCGTGTTGACCAGCGCGACCTTCCCGGCCGTGCCGCTCATCGCGATCGTTCCGGTGGCGTCCGGCGTCGGAAGGTTGGTCGTCCCTCCCGCGCCCTGGGCCTCCTGGACGAGGTAGTACTGCCCCGGTGCGATCGACCCGGAGAGGTTCGTCACCTGCCACGTGGTGCCGGTGGCCGAGGCGTACTGCACCGACCAGCCGGTGACGCTGACCGCACTCGTGCCGCGGTTGAAGAGCTCGATGAAGTCGTTCCTGTACGTCGCGCCGCTGTTGCCGCCGCCGCCGTAGACCTCGCTGATCACGATGCTCGGAGAAACCGCCGCCGCAGGCCCGGCGGAGACCACCCCGACGAGCAGGGACGCGGCAAGTACGAGACAGGCACGCAGATGCGACACGGATGACCCCTTTCCGAAAAACGACGAACGGACACGTTCGGGCGAGACGAGTCCGTCGATCCTAGAACTCCTGATCGCCAGAGGCAAGGAGTTGGCCCCGCGAAGCCGACGGGACGCCGTAGCTTCACCACTTCGCATCATTCCGGCCCCGACGGAGTGCCTCCGGATCACTCCAGCCCGCGCGGGGTGGCTGAGCGCGAGTGTCGTGAGAGACGAGCGTCAGTTGCGCAGCTCGAGCTTGCGGATCGTCTCCGCATCCTCGAGGTCACCGGCGAGCTGGAGGCCCTTGTTCAGGTCGATGGCCCGGCGCAGGCCGAGGGCCCGCGTTGGCAACCGGTAGGGCGGCACGTCGCCCGCCGCGACGCCGGCTCGGAGGGCGTCGTTCAGCGCCTGGTCGAAGGAGATGCCGTGCTTCCGCGCGAGGCTCCGCAGCTTCACGATGAGATCAGGCTCGAGGGTCACCTTCGTGTGCACGTTCCGCATCATCGCATCGTCCCGCCACACACCAACGCCCGTCTAGCTCTTCGCCTCGTTCCAGTCCTCGCCGCTGCCGACGTCGACCGCGAGCGCCGGGTCGAGCGGGTACGCGGTGCACATCTCCTCGCGCACGACCTCGCGGACGCGGGAGACCTCGGTCTCCGGCACCTCGAGCAGGAGCTCGTCGTGCACCTGGAGCACGAGCCGCGCGGCGCGCCCCTCCGCCCGCAGCCGCTCGTGGATCCGCACCATCGCGACCTTG
>JACDAS010000205.1 GCA_013695295.1 Actinomycetota bacterium
CGACCTGCTCGCGCAGGCGCTCGCGCAGCTCGGGCCAGAGGTTGGACGGGGCATAGACCCGGGACGCCGCCGAGCACTTCTGCCCCTGGTACTCGAAGGAGCCGCGGACGATCGCGGTCGCGACGGCCTCCACGTCGGCGGTCGGGTGGGCGACGATGAAGTCCTTGCCGCCCGTCTCCCCGACGAGGCGAGGGTAGTTCCGGTAGCTGCCGACCGAGTCGCCGATCGTCTTCCACATCGAGTTGAAGACGGGAGTCGAGCCTGTGAAGTGGACGCCGGCCAGGTGCTCGCTGGCCAGGGCGACTGCGCCGATCTCGCGTCCGGAGCCGTGCACGAGGTTGATCACTCCGTCGGGCAGCCCGGCCTCCTGCAGGAGACGCATCAGGTAGTGCGCGGAGTAGGCGGCCGTGCCTGCGGGCTTCCAGACGACGGTGTTCCCCATCAGCGCGGCGCTCCCGGGCAGGTTGCCTGCGATCGCGGTGAAGTTGAAGGGGGTGACGGCGAAGACGAAGCCCTCGAGGGGCCGGTACTCCATCCGGTTCCAGACCCCGGGCGACGAGTCCGGCTGCTCCTCGTAGATCCGGGCCATGAAGGAGACGTTGAAGCGCCAGAAGTCGATCAGCTCGCAGGCGGCGTCGATCTCGGCCTGGTGCGCGGTCTTCGACTGGCCGAGCATCGTGGCCGCGCTCAGCGTCGAGCGCCAGGGCCCCGCCAGCAGCTCGGCGGCGCGGAGAAAGACAGCGGCGCGCTCCTCCCAGGGCGTCCGGGACCAGTCGTGCCAGGCCTCACCAGCCGCGGCGATCGCCTGCTCGACCTGGGCCGGCCCAGCCTGGTGGACGTCCGCGAGGACATGCGCCTTGCGATGGGGCATCACCGACTCGAGCGTCGTGCCGGTCGAGACGTCGCGACCGCCGATGACGCAGGGCAGCTCGGGCCGCTCGCCCTCGAGCTACCGCAGCCGTCGGCGGAGCTCGGCCCGCTCGGGCGAGCCGGGAGCATGGTCCCGCACCGGCTCGTTGCGCGCCGGGGGCGGACGGAAGATTCCGGGGGCGCTCACGGCGGCACGATTCTACGCGCGTCGGCCCGACGGCCCGGCCGCGGTCTATTCTCCTGCGCGGTGAGCGTCCGCTGCGTCCGCTACCGCGCCGAGGGTTGGGGGGTGGGCGAGCTGTGGCTCGACGAAGGTCGTCCGGTGTGGCACGAGTCCCCGCGTCCCGGCCGGGGTCCCGAGGGAGCCCATCCCCTCGCCGAGCGCTTGGCGGCGTACTTCGCCGGTGCGCCGGAGACCTTCGCCGACGTCGAGCTCGGAGCCGGCGACGACCCGAGCCCCTTCCACAGGAGCCTGGAGCGAGCGCTGCGCGCGGTTCCCCGCGGTGAGGTCGTCACCTACGGCGAGCTCGCAGCCCTTGCCGGCCGGCCGGGCGCGGCGCGGGCTGCCGGTACCTTCTGCGCGAGGAACAGGCTCTCGATCCTCGTCCCCTGCCACAGGGTGGTTGGCGCCTCGGGGCCGGGCAGCTACGGCGAGCTCGGGCTCGGCTACAAGCTCCGCCTGCTTGCGCTGGAGGGCGTGGATGTCGCTCTCTGACGACGTCCGAAACGAGCTCGCCGCGATCGCGCCGAAGCGCGAGTGCGACTCCCTCGCCGAGCTCTCGGCGCTCTTCCACACGGCCGGCAGCCTGCACCTGCGGGGACGAGGAGAGGTCTCGGCCCACCTGGATCTCTCCAGCTCGGCCGTGGCCAGGCGGGCTTTCAGCCTGCTGCGGACCTTCGGCGTCGACTCGGAGATCCGGACCTACAGGAGCCGCTCGTTTGCCGGCGCCATGCGCTATCAGCTCCACGTGGCGGGCACTCCGCGCGCGCTGCAGGTCTTCCACGAGGCGGGAGTCCTGACGGCGAGGCTCGCGCCGCTCGAGCGTCCGCCCCGGCGCGTCGTCGCCCGTGCGTGCTGCCGCGGCGCCTACCTCCGCGGCGCCCTGCTCGGTTCCGGATCGGTCTCGGGCCCGCGGTCGCCACACCTCGAGATCAGGGCGGCCGGCCGCGAGGGCGCCGAGTTCCTGCGGGGGCTGGCCGGCGTGGAGGAGATCGTCCTGCGCGTCCACGACCGCCCCCGGCACGTCGTCGCCTACGCGAAGGGATCCGAGACGATCGCCGACGCGCTGGCGCTCGCCGGCGCGAGCGACGCCGCGCTCCTCTTCGACGAAGCCGCGGTGGTGGGAGACGCTCGCGCGCGGGCAAATCGTCTCGCGAATGCCGACCACGCCAACCTCGTTCGAGCCGGCCGAGCCGCGCATCGGCAGCTCGCGGCTGTCCGCGAACTCGCCCGGGACGGGCGCCTCGACCGGCTTCCCGGCCGTCTACGCGAGGTGGCTGAGCTGCGCCTCCGGCACCCGTCCGCTTCCCTGGCCGAGCTCGCCGCGAAGGCGCGCCCTGCGACGACCAAGGCCTCGGCGCACCGCCGCCTGACCAGGATCGTGGAGCTGGCCGCCGTCGACCCGATGTAGCTTCCGGCCGCCCGATCGGGCATACTCACCCGGAGGCGGGTCCACGCTCGTCCGGTGCCGGATCCAGACCCCGTCCGACGCCAGGTCCTGAGCGAGGTTCAACCGGAGGGGGAGGTCGTCCTCGGAGCTTCCCCTCCGGCCCGCCCCTTTCAGGAGAGGGCCGGTCGGGTTTTACCCGGGCGCGCCGGCAAGGCCGGCACGCCCTCCAGACGGCGCCGCAAGCGGCGCC
>JACDAS010000209.1 GCA_013695295.1 Actinomycetota bacterium
CATGGCCGTCGGAGCCGGTGCCGGGGGCCGCGGTGGACAAGGCTGGCGGACCTGCCGGGCGACGGACCCCGGGCGTGGAACCGCAACCGGCGGCGGCGTCGCTAGAGTCGCGTCGATGGCACTCCCCGCGGAGTTCCTCGCCCGGATCGAGACCGCGCTCCCCGCGGGCGCGATCGTCCGCGAGCCGGAGCAGCTGAAGACGTACGAGTGCGACGGCCTGACCGGACACCGCACGCTGCCCGCGCTCGTCGTCCTCCCCTCGAGCACGACCGAGGTGCAGGCGGTCGTCCGCGCCTGCCACGCTGCGGGGATCCCGTTCGTCGCCCGGGGGGCCGGGACTGGCCTCTCCGGTGGGGCTTTGCCGGTCGCGGACGGGATCGTGATCTCGCTCGCTCGCATGGATCGGATCCTCGAGCTCGACCTGGACAGCGGCCGCGCGGTCGTCGAGCCGGGGGTGACCAACCTGGCCGTGTCAGCGGCGGTCCTCGGCGACGGCTTCTACTACGCGCCAGATCCCTCGAGTCAGCAGGTCTGCACGATCGGCGGCAACGTCGCCGAGAACTCCGGCGGTGCGCACTGCCTCAAGTACGGGTTCACCGTCAACCACGTCACGGCCCTCGAGGTCGTGCTTCCCGACGGCGAGCTGGTCGAGCTGGGCGGCGAGGGCCTCGACCAGCCTGGCCCGGACCTCCTCGGCGCGTTCGTCGGCTCCGAGGGGACGCTAGGGATTGCGACGCGGATCACCCTGCGGCTCCTCCGCCGCCCCGAGGCGGTCAGGACGCTGCTCGCGGGCTTCCCGTCGACCGACGCGGCGGGCGCGGCCGTCTCCGGGATCGTTGCGGCCGGCATCCTGCCGGCGGCGGTCGAGATGATGGACCGGCTGACGATCGAGGCGGCTGAGGCGGCGGTCCATCCCGGCTACCCCGATGCCGGCGCGGTGCTGATCGTCGAGCTCGACGGGGCCACCGCACAGGTCGAGGAGGACCTCGAGAGCGTCCTCGAGCTCTGCCGGGACGCCGGTGCGGAGGAGATCCGCGTCGCCGCCGACGACGCGGAGCGGGCGCTGCTCTGGAAGGGTCGCAAGGCAGCCTTCGCCGCGATGGGGCGCGTGGCTGCGAACTACTACGTCCAGGACGGCGTCGTGCCGCGGACGAAGCTCCCGGCCGTCCTGCGCCGGATCTCCGAGCTCGAAGGGGAGTTCGGTCTCCGTGTCGGCAACGTCTTCCACGCGGGGGACGGCAACCTGCACCCACTCGTCCTCTACGACGAGCGAAACGCGGGCGAGGCGGAGCGCGCCCAGTTGCTCGCAGAGCGGATCCTCGAGGCCTGCGTCGATGCCGGCGGCTCGATCACGGGCGAGCACGGCGTGGGCTCCGACAAGGCCTGCTCGATGCCGCTCCTCTTCGGGCCGGACGACCTCGAGGCGATGCAGCGGCTGCGGCGCGCCTTCGACCCCGACGGACTGGCCAATCCCGGCAAGATCTTCCCGACCCCGCGGCTCTGCGGCGAGGTCCCCGGCCCCTACCGGGCGCACCCGCTGGAGCGCGCCGGCCTTGCCGAGCGTTTCTGAGCCGGCGAGCGTCAGGGAGGCGGCGGCCGCGCTGCGCGAGGCCGCAGCGTCCAGGCATTGCGTGTCGATCGGTCGCGGCGGGGGTGACGTCTGCCTTTCCACTCGCCGTCTCGACCGCATCGTCGAGCACGAGGCGGGCGACCTGACCGCCACCGTCGAGGCGGGGATTCGCCTCTCGGCTCTCGCCGCCGAGCTGGCGCCACATCGGCAGATGCTGGCCCTCGACCCGCCGGGCGACCCGACCGTCGGCGCCTGCGTGGCGGCGAACCTGTCCGGTCCGAGGCGGCACCGGTACGGCACCGCACGCGACCTGGTCCTCGGCGTCACCGTCGTCCTCGCGGACGGGACGGTGGTCTCGTCGGGCGGCAAGGTCGTCAAGAACGTCGCCGGCTACGACCTCGGCAAGCTCCTCTGCGGCTCCCTGGGAAAGCTCGGCCTGATCGCGCGCGTCAGCCTGAGGCTCCACCCCCGCCCGCCCTCCGCGCGGACGCTTGTGGTGCCCGTCGAAAGTGCGTCCGGCGCGCAGCACGCTGCGGCGGCGGTGCACCGCTCCACCCTGGTTCCGAGCGCCGTCGACCTGCTCTGGCCCGGCGGGCTGGCGCTGCTCCTGGAGGGGAGCGAGCGGGCGGCGGCGGCCGAGCTCGTGCGGGCAGAGGAGCTCCTGGGCGGCGCCGAGGACGGCGAGATCTGGCGGGCCGTCGCCGAGCGCCAGCTCGCCTCGAAGGGGCGGACGTCCTTCCCGCCGGGCAAGCTGGAGGCCGTCCTCGAGGCCCACCCGCAGGCGCTCGTGCGGGTCGGCGCCGGCGTCGCCTACCTTCCCGGGCCCGCGCCCGACCCTCGCCCGGAGGCCGTCCGACGGCTTGCCGAGCGGATCCGATCCGAGTTCGATCCGACCTCCGTCCTGGTTTGACGATCGACCGCGAGCTGATTGCCGACTGCATCCACTGCGGCTTCTGCCTGCCGACCTGCCCGACCTACGGCCCGCTCTGGCAGGAGGAGATGGACTCACCGCGCGGCCGTATCTACCTGATGGACGGCCTCGTCTCCGGCACTGTGCCCCTGTCGGCCACGACCGTCGAGCACTTCGACCGCTGCCTCGGCTGCATGGCCTGCGTGACCTCGTGCCCCTCGGGCGTCCGCTACGACATCCTGATCGAGCAGACCCGGGCCCACATCGAGGAGCACTTCGAGCGGGAGCCGGGCGACTGGGCCCTCCGGAGCCTCGTCTACGCGCTCTTCCCGCATCCGCGGCGTCTGCGGGCGGCACTCGCGCTGGCGCCTCTCGGGCGCTTGGTGCCCGCGCCAGGCCGGCTCGGGACGCTCGTGGAGCTGGCGCCCCCCTGGCGCTCGACCGAGGCGCCGTCCGAGCTGACGCCAGCGCAGGCAACGCGCCGCGGGCGCGTCGGGCTGCTGACCGGTTGCGTCCAGAGGGTGCTCTTCGGAGACGTGAACACTGCGACCGTCCGCGTGCTCGCCGCCGAGGGATTCGAGGTCGTGGCTCCGAAGTGGCAGGGGTGCTGCGGCGCGCTCCATATCCACGGCGGCCGCCGGCCGGACGGGCTCGAGCGGGCGCGCCGCACGATCGAGGCATTCGAGTGGGCGGAGGTCGACCACGTCGTCTCGAACGCCGCCGGCTGCGGCTCGAACCTCAAGGACTACGCGCACTTGCTGGCCGGCGACTCCGCCTGGGCCGCGCGGGCGGCAGACTTCTCGGCCCGGGTCCGCGACGTGACCGAGCTGCTCGCGGCGGTAGGCCGGCGCGCCGAAAGGCATGAGCTCCGGCTGCGGGTGGCGTTCCAGGACTCGTGCCACCCCGCGCACGCGCAGGGGATCCGCGATGCTCCGCGGGCGGCGCTCGCGACGATCCCGGGCCTCGAGCTGGCCGAGCCGGCCGAGCAGGCGATCTGCTGCGGCAGTGCGGGCATCTACAACATCGTCAAGCCGGGGCCGGCAGCCGAGCTCGGAGCGCGCAAGGCCGCACACGTGCTCGCGGTCGACCCCGACGTCTACTCGAGCGCGAACCCCGGCTGCCTGATCCAGGTCTCGGCCGGGCTCCGCCGGGCCGGGCGGCCGCTGCCGACGCTCCATCCGGTCGAGCTGATCGACGCCTCGATTCGCGGCGTCGAGGCCGGCGAGCTCCTGGCCTCGGCCCGCCGGTGAGGGCGAGGCTCGCCGGCGCTCTGGTCGGTGTCCTCCTCGCGGCGGGGTGCGGCGGCGGCAAGAGCGCCGAGACGACGACGATGCGGATGCCGACGCTTCCGCCGCCCCCCGCGAGCACCGGGAAGGAGACCCGGCTCGGGCCGACCCGGGCCGGCGAGACGGTCGAGTTCTCGCTCCTCCTGCGGGTCGACGAGGCAGGCATCCGGCGCTACCTCGCCGATGTCGCCGACCCGGACTCCCCCCGGTACCGCCGGTTCCTCACGGCCGCCCAGTACGGCGAGCGCTTCGGCCTCGCGCCGCGGGCGCTCGCGGAGCTCGAGGCCTCGCTCGAGCGCCGGGGCTTCCGGGTCGGACCTGTCAACCCGCAGCGGACGACTCTGCCGGTGCGTGGGACGGCGCGCGCCACCTCGATCCTCCTCCGGACGGAGCTCGTGGACTTCCGCGACGCCGACGGGCACCGCTACCACGAGCCCAGTCGCCCGCCGACGGTCCCCCGGGGGCTGCGGAGCAGCGTCGTCGCGGTTTCCGGACTAGGCACCCACTCGTCGCTCGCGCCGGCCGCGTTAGACTCGCCGCGCTCGTGAGCGAGGCAGCCTTGCCGACGACGGTCGCATGCCCGGACTGCGGGTACGACGTGCCCGCGGCGCCGTACTGCGTGCGCTGCGGCGAGTGGCTCGAGGACGATCTCGCGAGCCATCCGACCGCCCGGAGAGGGTTCGGCGCGGCGCCGAACGAATCGAGGTTCGCGCCGAAGCTCTCGACGCTCTTTCCGCAGCTGCCGCGGAACGAGCTCGACACCTTCCAGCTCGCGCTCGGCGCCGGCGTCGCCGTCGTGATCGCCCTCGCCCTGGGGCGGCTCTTCCCGCTCGCCCTCGTCGCGGCCGCGGTGTTGACGCCGCTCCTCCTGATCCTCTACCTCTGGGAGGTCGACCTCTACGAGGACGAGCCGGTGCACGTGATCGCGCTCACCGTCGCCTGGGGCGCCGTCGCTGGGGTCGCGATGGGGCTCCTCTCGAAGGAGATCGTCGACGTCGACGCCGGCTTCGTCGCCGAGCGGACGGGGCGAACCGTCGTCTGGCTCGGGATCGTGCTCCCGCTCGTCGGCGTCATTCTGATGCTCGTGGGGCCGCTCGTCCTGCTTCCCTACCGGAAGTTCAACGACGTCCTCGACGGCGCCACCTTCGGCGCCGCCTCCGCGGTCGCGTTCGTCGGCGCCGGGCTCCTCACTCACTCCGCTTCGTATCTCGGCACCGGTTTGCGCCCCGTCGGGGACGTGGTTCCTTGGACGGTCAGGGTGATCGCGCTCGCCGTCGCGATCCCGGTGATCGCCGCGGGCTCGGTGGGGGGCGCCGCCGGCTCCCTCTGGCTCAAGTACCGTGCCCCGGCGCGCGACCGGAACGCGCTCGGGCTCCTCGGGAACCCCGCAGTCGCGATCCCGCTCGCCGGCGCGCTCGTCGTTGGAGCCGCGCTGATCCAGCTCTACACCCGCGAGTGGCTCCAGCTCGCGTTGCTCGTCGCGACCTCGCTCCTCGCCCTGCTCTGGCTGCGGCACGTGATCGACGTGGGCTTGCGCCAGGAGTCGGCCGAGATCGAGATCGGGCCACCTGTTGCCTGCGCCAACTGCGGCAAGGCGACGCCCCGACATACGTTCTGCGCCTCGTGCGGGGTCTCCCTGCAGGCCTTGCCGAAGGCGACCCGGCCCGGGCGGCTGGCCCCTCCACCGGCCGGTCAGGAGGCTTTTTGAGCGCTGCCGCGTCCGTCCCCGTCGCGGTTCCGGGCCGCCGCGGGGCGAAGAACACCCGCCGCAAGGTCCTGTTCGTCTTCGGGGCTGTGCTCGGGCTCGTCCTCGGCCTCTCGGTGCTCGCGATCGCCCTCGCCAAGCCCGAGGCCGACGCGCCTCCGTGCCCGCCGGAGGATCCGGTCTGCGGGCGCCCGCCCGTCGACGACGCGCCGCCACTCGTCAGCGGCGTCCTGTGGAAGGGGTCGGCCGCCGGCGTGCAGATGGAGTACTACCCCCGGATCTGGAAGGTGGTCGACCAGGATGCAGAGAACCTGAAGCTGAAGCTCGACATCCCCGGCCGCTCCGACATCGACCTCTTCCTCTGGGTGCGAGCCGTGCCGGCCTCCTCGAAGGCCCCGAGCGCACTGGCCCAGGAGCGCGTGAGCGACCTGCGGGGGAGCATCCTCGGCCTGGAGGAGGACACCGATCCGAAGCACGCGCTGCTCGGCCCCAGCATCGGCTACGTGGACGGGGACGTCGGCGCGGCGTACTCGGGCGCGACCGATACGCCCCAGGGGCCCGGGAGCCCGGCCTCCGTGCTCCTGATGGCCGCGACCGACGGCCAGGCGAGCGCGGTCGTCTCGGTCGCCTCGACCTTCTCGGATCGACACATCTTCGGTCTGGCCGACTCCCTTCTCAACACCTTCCGCTGGCCTTCCCAGCCGGCGCCACAGGCGGCGCCGCGATGACGAGCCGACGGCGCCGAGGACTGCTCGCCCTGGCCGTCGCGGGCCTCGTCGTCAGCGCCGGCAGTGCGGCTCTCCGGTCCGGGGGAGAGGCGGCGCAGCCTCCCGCCGCGCAGCTCGACCGGGCGCTCGGAGCGACCCACCCGGCCGCGATCGTCGAGGCCTCGCTCGTGCTCCGGCGAGAGGAGCGAGCTCTCCGGAGCTACCTCGCAGCGGTCGCCGACCCAGCTTCGCCGCGCTTCCGCCGCTACCTCGGTGCGGCGGCCCTCGGCGAGCGGTTCGGCCCGAGCGCCGCCCAGCTCCAGGGCGTGCGGCGCGCCGTCGAGGCGGCCGGCCTGCGCGTGAGCGCCGAGTACCCGCAGAGGACGGCGCTCGGCATACGCGGCACGGCCGCCGACGTCGGGCGGTTCCTTCACACCTCGTTCGTCGAGCGCGTCGATCCCGCCGGGCACCGCTACCGGGTCCCGGCGCACCCGGCGCGGGTCCCCGCGGCCCTCGCCCGCACGGTCCTGGCGGTTTCCGGCCTGAGCACGAAGCCCCTGCCGGTGCCGGCGGACGTGCCGGGTGGCGGCCTCGGGCCGAAGGACTCGCGCGCCGCCTACAACGTGAAGCCGCTGCACGACCTCGGCATCGACGGCAAGGGCCAGACGATCGCGATCCTGTCGTTCGACACGTTCGAGCAGTCCGACGTGGCCGCGTTCGACAAGGCCTTCGGGATCCCCGCCGACTCGCCGGCGGTCGAGAAGGTCCGCGTGAAGGGCGGCGTCCCGGTCCCCGGCAGCGGCGAGACGGAGGTCGACCTCGACATCGACGTGATCCGCGGGATCGCGCCGCGCGCGCAGATCCTGAACTACGAGGCCCCGAATGCGATCTCGAACTTCGCCGACCTTTTCGACAAGATCGTCGCCGACGGCCGCACGGACATCGTCTCCGTCAGCTGGGGCATCTGCGACTCCGGTTTCGACGCTCACCCCGACCGCCTGCGGATCGAGCGCTCGATCGAGGCCGCGGTCGCCCGAGGGATCAGCATCTTCGTCGCGAGCGGCGACGCGGGCGCGTACGACTGCCAGCGCTTCATGCCCGAGGACCACCGGCTGACGGTCAATTTCCCGTCCAGCACCCCGAACGTGATCGCGGTCGGCGGGACACTCCTGTCTGTCCGCAGCAATGGCTCCTACCTGGAGGAGGCGGGCTGGGAGGACGTGCTCGGCAACGGCGGCGGCGGCGGCGGGCTGAGCCCGGCGAACCCACGCCCGGCCTGGCAGAAAGACGTGCCCGGGATCGCCAACAAATTCTCGAACGGCAGGCGGCAGGTGCCGGACGTCGCCGCCTCGGCAGACCCCGACAGCGGCTGGTTCATCGTCGTCGACGGCAAGCAGAGCTCGTCTGGCGGCACGAGCGCGGCAGCACCGTTCTGGGCCGCCTCGATGCTCCTGATCGGGCAATACGCCGAGCGCGAGGGCGCCGGCAAGCTCGGGTTCGTCGGGCCGGCGCTCTACGAGCTCGCGCGCACCGAGCGGCCGTTTCCCCCATTCCACGACGTCACCCGCGGTGGCAATCGCTACTACAACGCTGGCCCAGGCTGGGACTACTCGACCGGGCTCGGTACCCCCGATGTGTGGAACCTGGCGCGCGACTTCGTCGCGTATTTGAAGCAGCGCCGGTAGGCCCTGCCGCCGTGGAGATCCGACCGACTGCCGCGGCGGATCTCCCGGCCCAGTTCGCGGTCTTCCGCGAGGCGATCGGGGAACTGTTCCGGCGGCACCGGTTCGCGCCGCCGGACCCCCCGTACGAGGTCTTCGAGGCCCAACAGAGCCACCTCCTCGCCCATGACGGCGACCGATGCTTCGTCGCCCTCGACCGGGGGCGGGTCGTCGGCTACTCCGCCGCCCTGGCCCGCGGCGAGACCTGGCATCTCGCCTCCCTCTTCGTTCACCCCGGCCAGCAGGCGCGCGGCCTCGGCCGGGCGCTCCTCGAGCAGTCCTGGGGCGGCCCCTACGCGCGCCGGCTGACGTTGACGGACTCCATCCAGCCGGTGTCGAACGGCCTCTACGGGCGGGCGGGGCTCATCCCGGCGACGCCAGTCCTCAGCCTCGCCGGCCGGGCGCCCGCGGCTTCTGGGGCCGTCCCCCTCCGGGCGGCCGCCCCGGATCCGACCACGCTTGCGCGCCTCGATCGCGACGCCTACGGATTCGACCGCGCCGTCGACCACGCCTACTGGTCGACCCATGCGAGCTGCACGGTCTGGCTGAGCGCCGCGGGGGCGGTCGCCTACGCGTATACGTGGCCGGAGGGGCGGATCGGGCCGCTCGCGGCGCGCGACGCCGAGAGCGCGGCGGACGCGCTCCGAGCCGAGCTCGGGCGCGCCGACGGGCGTCCCAGGCACCTGCTCGTGCCGGGCTCGAGCGCGGCCCTGGCCGGCGCCGCACTCGCAGCCGGGCTGCGCATCGTCGGCCCGCCCGGTCTGCTCCTCCTCTCGCGGGGCGTCGCACCTCCGGCCGGCCTCGCGCTCTCGAGCTTCACCCTCCTCTAGGTCAGCTAGGTCGATCCCTCCGGCGCCGCCCGGCTCGGCTTCGTGCGCAGCACCTTGGCCGCCGGAGCGGGCAGCCACCAGTTCCAGCGTCCGATCAGCAGCATCAGCGAGGGGACGAGCAGCCCGCGGATCACGGTCGCGTCGAAGATGATCCCGGCTGCGAGGCCGATCCCGAATTGCTTGATGTCGACGCCGGGCCCGGTCGACAGCACGAAGAAGGCGAACATGAGCACGAGTGCGGCGCTGGTCACCAGCTTGCCGGTTCGCGCCAGGCCGAGCGTCACCGCCTGCTTCGTGTCGCCGGTCTCGTCGTAGGCCTCGCGCATCCGGGAGAGCATGAAGACCTCGTAGTCCATCGAGAGCCCGAAGAGGAAGGCGAAGATCATCAGCGGGATCCAGGCGATGATCGCGTCGGTCGCGTGGACGCCCCAGATCGCCTCGCTCCCGTGACCCTGTTGGAAGATGAAGACGATGATCCCGAAGGCGGCCCCGAGCGACACCAGGTTCAGGACGACGGCCTTCAGCGCGAGTACGACCGACCGGAAGGCCCGCATCAGCAGGACGAAGGTCAGCAGGATCACGAACAGCATCACGTACGGGAAGTTCCCGTAGACCGCGTGGACGAAGTCGCGGTCCTCCGGGCCGACTCCCGCGAGCGTGAGCCTGCTCGGTCCCGGGCCGCTACCCGCGATGTCCGTCTCCTCGAGGCCGGGGAGGACGTCGTCCTGCAAGCGGTCGATCGTCTTCCGGACCGATCTGGCGGCGGCGTCTTCGGTCGCGAACGCCTCGATCAGGAAGGTGTCGCCCCGGCGCCACGACGGCGGCGCGGCGGCGCCGGCCACCCCCGGCGTCTCCGCGACCGTGCGGGTGATGAGGGATGCCTCTCCGGGATCGACGTTCTCCGCGAGGACGATCAGCGGCTTGAACACCGAGGGGGTGATTCCGGCTGCGGCCAGGACCTCGCGACCCTCCACCGCGTCGCCGGCGCCCGGGAAGTCCTTGACGAGCGCCTCGCTCGGGTTCAGCTGCGAGGCGGGGATGAGGAGGAGAGCGACGATCGCGAGCCCCACCAAGGCCGTGACGAGCGGGCGACGCAGCACGACCCGGGACCAGCGCTCCCAGAATCCCGACGCCACGGTCTCCGGGTGCGCCAGACGCTTCGGCATCACGCGCAGGCGGTTGATCCGGTGGCCGAGCAGATGGAGGAGCGCGGGTAGGAGCGTGAGTGCCGCCACCACGGAGACCGCCGGGATCAGCATCCCGCCGATCCCGATCGAGCGGATCACCGGGATCGGGAGCAGCACCATGCTGAGGAGGCCGATCGCGACCGTCGAGCCCGAGACGATCACGGCGCGCCCGGCGTGCGTCATCGTCTCGACCAGCGCGTCGTCGACGCTGGCTCCGTTCGCGAGCTCCTCGCGGAAGCGGAAGATCATCAGCAGCGCATAGTCGATCGCGACTCCGAGCCCGACTAACGCGACGAGGAACTGGACGATCAGGGAGACCGAGGTGACGTAGGTGAGCGCCCAGATCAGGCTGAAGGTGCTGAGGATCGAGGCGATCGCCATCAGGATCGGCATCGCGACCGCGGGCAGCGTGCCGAAGACGAACAGGAGGATGATCAGGGCTCCCGCACCCCCGATCATCGCCTCGACGAGCACGCTCGGGCCCTCGCCGCCGCCCTCGGTCTCGTACAGCGGGTCGCGGCCGGTCAAGTAGGTGGTCACCCCGGGCGGGACCGCCGACTTCAGCGCCGCGCGCGTCCCGTCGATGTCCACGCTCGAGGTGAAGCTCGGCTGCCCGGACGGGTAGATCTCCGCGAACGTGGTTCGCCGATCGGCGGAGAGGTAGACGTCCGCGCGCGTCGAGAAGTACGAGCTCACACGCGCGCCGGGGTTCTTCGCGGCGGCGGCCGAGATCGCCCGCTGAATCCCCTGGGCGTGCGCGCGGACGTCCCCGTCCGACCGGAAGACCGCCACGATCGGTGCCTGCGCACCGTTTCCGAACTGCTCCAGCGTTCGCTGGTTCGCCTCGTAGGCCGAGTAGCCCGGAATCGAAAACTGCTCGAGCCAACGTTCGGACACCCTCTGGGCCGCGAAGGCCCCGAAGATCGTCAGGAACACCCAGGAGATGAGGATCGTGCGCCGGCGGCGGATGATCAGGCGAGCAAGCGAGGGGAGCAAGGCGGAGGGTCCTTTCGGGCGGGGGAGGGCGGGCTTGGCAGCCTACGGACCGCGCGGATCGACGGCAACTCCAATCGCGTACACTGGCCGGGCCGATGTGGGAGCTGATCTTCCTGATGGCGATCATGAAGATCCCGATCGTGTATCTCTGCGCGGTCGTCTGGTGGGCCGTGAGGGCCGTCCCGCCGCCTCCGGAGCCGGCCATCGTGCCTGTCGAGCCCGTCTCCGGGCCGGAGCTCGACGCCGGCCGGGCCCGCCCGCCGCGGGTTCGACCTAGGCGGAACAGACCGCATGGCAGTCCGGCCCGAGGACCGGCCCGCTCCCGGCGCCTCACCGTTCGATGAGCAGCGAGCCCTCGCGCCTGCGGCAGCGCCCGGCCGAGGCCGTGGGGGGCCTGATCGCCGCGGCCGCCATCGCAGCCTCGGCGGTCGGCGTCGCCTACCGCCCGATCCGGCTCATCCCCGTGGCGCTCGTGCTCGCGCTGATCGCGACCGCGATCGGGGGAAGGCACGGAAAGCTCGCCGCGGCCGCGGTCGCGTTCGGCGCCGTCGCGTTCGTGGCCGGCACGATTCTCGCCGTGCTGACCGAAAACCCGCTGTACTGACGGAACGCCGAGTGAGCTGAGGATGCACGACGTCGACGGACTGAATGCCGGGTACGCACGCATGCTGCTCGAGGACTACCTGGAGAGCCCGGAGGGCGTGCCGTCGGAGTGGCGCGCGCTCTTCGAGAGCGGCGAGAGCGAGCTCGTCGCCGCCCACCCGGGACTGCGCCGGCTGCTCGGAACGCTCGAGACCGACGGGAACGGCCGGGCGGCCTCGCCTCCGGCGCCGGCTGCGCCCGCGCCACCGCTCCCGGCGGGCGTCGACGCCGAGCTGATC
>JACDAS010000229.1 GCA_013695295.1 Actinomycetota bacterium
GGCCGCGAGTAGCGTACCGGCGGGCATGCGCGTCCATGTCGCGTTCACTCCGGCCGAGACGCTCTCGGCACCCGTAGCCGTCGTCGTGGACGTGCTGCGCGCGACCTCGACGATCGCGCAGGCGCTCGACGGCGGCTACCGACGAGTCCTCTGTTGCGCGGGGATCGAGGAGGCCAGGGAGCTCCGTACCAGGACGGACGCGGCCGTCGCGGCCGGGATCCTTGCGCGCGCCTTCCCGGACGCCCACGCGGGCTGACCGCGCGCACCTACGGGCCTCCGGGCCTCGAGGAGGACATCGCCTGGTGCGCGCGCGAGAACGCGCTGGTCGTCGTGCCGCGGCTCGGCGGCATGGAGGGCTCGGCGGCGGAGATCGTCGTGAGCTGCGGCCCCTGCGGCCGAGGGCTAGGCCCTGGCGAAACGCCGCGCGAGGTGCTTGGCGCCGACCGCGATGCCGCCTGCTCCCGCCACTACCAGGCCCAGGATGTTGGTCGTCGTGCAGGTGCGGCAGGCGTTGCAGCAGACCGTGGCCATCGGGGCGTGCTCGCCGTACTTTCCCGCTGCTTGGGCCATGCGGCCCGTCCAGATCTGCTTCACAACTGGACTGTAGCCGCTTCAGATCCGCACCCGGTCAGCCTCATCCCTCATGCCGATCGACCTCCTTGACAGCGAACATCTGTTCGTATAGAACACACGTTCCCATGATCGCCTGCCTCGTCATCCCGTCCTTCGAGCTCCGCGCTGCTCTCCACGATCGCCCGCGGCTCAGACTCGCGCCGGCTGCGCTGGCGCCGGCACCGGGGTCCGAGCCGCGGCTCGGGCCCGTCACCGCCGCCGCCGAGGTCGCGGGCGTGAAGCCCGGCATGCGGCTTGGCGAGGCTCTCGCGACCTGCCCGTCGCTCGTCCTCGTCGAGCGCGACCCCGCTGCCGCCGAGCAGGCTTGGGAGGGAGTGCTCCGCCGGCTCGAGCAGGGGGGCTTCGCGGTCGAGCCCGCCGGCCTCGGGTGCCTCTACCTCGAGACGCGGGGTGTCGAACGCCTTTACGGCGGCGTCGAGCCCGCGCTGAAGCGGGCGCTCGCCGCCGTCGGTCCTGCCTGGGATCCCCGCGCGGGCGTGGCGCAGCGCCGGTTCGCCGCCCTTGCGGCCGCGAACGTCGCGCGGCCCGGGCAGATCCTCATCGTCTCGAGCGAGCGCACGCGCGACTTCCTCGCGCCCCTGCCCCTGACGCTCCTCCCGCTCGAGCCCGAGCGACAGGAGGAGCTGGCGGAGCTGGGCCTGCGCTCGCTCGGAGAGCTTGCCGGGCTTCCGGGTGCAGCCGTCGCCGATCGACTGGGGCCCGACGGCCGGCGCGCCTGGAGCCTGGCGAGAGCGGAGGGGGAGGGCGGTGTCGCTCCGCGACAGCCCCCGTCGGCGCTCCTGGAGACACTCGAGTTTCCCGAGGCGGTGGCGAACGAGCTCACCCTCCGCCGGGCGCTCGGGGCGCTCCTCGAGCGGCTTCTCGCCCGGCCGGAACGAGCAGACGGGGAGCCGCGGAAGCTTGCTCTGTCGGCACGGCTCGTCGGCGGCGGCTCGTGGCGGCGCACCGTCACCCTTCGCGAGGCGACGGCCGACCGCTCGCGTCTCCGCGCGGCACTCGGCTCGAAGCTGGCGGAGCTGCCGGGTCCGGCTAAAGCGCTCAGGCTCGAGCTCGTGGAACTCACCTCTCCGGGGGGCCGTCAACTCGAGCTCGTGCGACCGGAGGGCGAGGACACCCGCAAGCGTCTCCGGGAAGGCTTGCGCCAGGTGCGTGCGAGCGCCGGTACGGGGGCTGTCTGCACGGTCGTCGAGGTCGCACCGTGGTCGCGCCTGCCCGAGCAGCGCGCGATACTCGTCCCGCGCGACGGATGATCGAAAGGGGTGACGGCCCTTCGAGCTCCGTCCTCGGTCGAGCTCTCGAGCATCGCTCCTCTCGCGCTCTCAACGAGCCCCGGCCCGCGCTCGTCGAGACGGGTTTCGACGGGGCGCCGCGGCAGGTGAACCGTCAAGGCGTCGCGCTCGTGCGCGAGGAGTGGCGCGTGGTCGACCGCTGGTGGACGGAGGACCCGGTCAGCCGACGCTACTTCGAGCTGGTGCTCGAGAGCGGCGAAAACAAGGTCGTCTACCGCGACGAGGAGTGCGGGACGTGGTTCACGCAGCGGGCGTGACATGGAGTACGCCGAGCTCCACTGCCACTCGGCCTACTCGTTCCTGGACGGAGCCTCCCGGCCCGAGGAGCTGGCGGTGCGCGCGGCGGAGCTCGGCTACGAGGCGCTGGCGCTCACCGACCACGACGGCGTCTACGGCTCGCTGGAGTTCGCGCATGCTGCGAAGGCCTTCGGCGTCCGTCCGATCACGGGCGCCGAGGTCACGCTTGCGAGCGGTCACCACCTGACCCTGCTCGTCGAGTCGGCCACGGGCTACGCGAACCTCTGCCGGCTGCTCACCGCCGCCCACGCGGAGACCCGCCTGCCAGGCCACGAGGCCGACCTGCTCTCACCCGCGCTCGACCTCGAGCTGCTGCTGGAGCGAAGCGAGGGGCTCGTCTGCCTCTCGGGCTGCGCGCGCCACGGTCTCGCCGCGGGCGACCCGAGCGCCGCGGGCCGCGCGGCCGGAGCCTTCGGACGCGATCGCTTCTACGTGGAGCTTCAGCGCCCGTTCGAGCGCGGCGACGTCCGGCGGAACGCCGCCCTTCGCGAGCTGGCGGGAGCACTCGGCGTTCAGACGGTGGCGACGGGGGACGTGCACGCGCACCACCCGCGGCGGCTCGCGCTCCAGGACGTGCTCGTGGCGATCCGGAGCCGCACGTCGCTGGACGGCTGCGAGCGGGAACGGCGCGGAAACCGCGAGAGCGTCCTGCGACCTCCCGCGGAGCTCCTCGAACGCTTTCCGGACGATCGGGATGCGGTCCGGCGGACCGCGGACGTCGCCGCGCGCTGCGAGTTCGACCTGACGCAGGAGCTCGGATACCGGTATCCGGACTTCTCGGACGGGCCCGACCCGGCCGACGTCCAGCTCGCCGGTGTCTGTAGCCGCGCTTTTGAGGGCCGGTACAGCCACTCCCGATATCGCAGCCGTGCGGAAGCGCGGCTGCGAGAGGAGCTGGCGCTCATCGCCGAGCTCGGCCTGGCGGGATTCTTCCTCCTCCACTGGGAGGTGCTCGAGCTCGCACAGGAGGTGGCGGGCGAGCTCCGTGGTCCGGATTCGCCGCGGCGACTGCTGCCGCCGGGACGCGGACGGGGTAGCTCCGTCGGCTCGATTGTCTGCTACCTGACCGGGCTCTCGCACGTCGACCCGGTCGCCGGGGGGCTCTCCCTCGGCCGCTTCCTGAACCGGGAGCTCGTCGCCGTCCCGGACATCGACCTCGACTTCCCACGTGACATCCGCGAGAAGCTGATCGTCGCGGTCATCGAGCGCTACGGGCGCAAGCACGCCGCGCTCGTCGCCAGCTTCTCGACCTACCGGTCGCGTGGCGCGATCCGCGACGTCGGCAGAGCGCTCGGGCTGCCCTTCGGCGAGCTCGAGCGGCTCGCCCGGGTGACGGAGGGGAACCCACGCCGGGTGGCCGAGGAGGTGGAGCTGCTTCCGGACGGCCCGCAGAAGCTCGAGTCGGCCCGCTGGCGGGCGCTCGGCGAGCTCTCGGCCGAGATCGCCGGCCTTCCACGCCACATCTCTCAACACCCGGGCGGGATGGTGATCTCGAGTCGGCCGCTCGTCGAGCTCGTGCCGGTCCAGCCGGCCGCGATGGCCGGCCGCCAGCTCTGCCAGTGGGACAAGGACTCCTGCGCCGACGCCGGCTTCCTGAAGATCGACCTGCTCGGCCTCGGCATGCTCTCGGCGGTCGAGGACTGCGTGGAGCAGATCGCCCGTTCCAGGGCGAACGCCGTGACGATCGACCTGTCGCGAATCCCGCTCGACGACGCCGCCGTCTACGCCGAGATCCAGGACGCGGACACAGTGGGCGATTTCCAGATCGAGAGCCGCGCGCAGATGCAGAGCCTCCTGCGAACCCGCCCGGAGAACCTCGACGACCTGACCGTCCAGGTCGCGCTCGTCCGGCCCGGGCCGATCCAGGGCAAAGCGGTGCATCCGTACATCGAGCACCGCCAGAAGCTGCGCGAGGATCCGTCCTTCGTTCCGCCGGTCGATCACCCGCTGCTCGCCGAGCCGCTCCGGGAGACGCTCGGGGTCGTCGTCTTCCAGGATCAGGTGCTCGAGGTATCGATTGCGCTCGCCGGCTTCACGGTCGGGGAGGCGGAGGGGTTGCGCCGGGCGATGAGCCGCAAGCGGAGCCTGGAGGCGCTCGAGGCCTACCGCGAGCGCTTCGTCGAGGGCGCTGCGACGAAGGGTGTCGATGCGGAGACCGCAAACCGGGTCTACGACAAGCTTGTCGGCTTCTCCGGATTTGGTTTCCCGAAGTCCCACGCCGCCGCCTTCGCCCTGCTCGCCTACCAGTCCGCCTGGCTGCGTCACCACTATCCGGGCGAGTTCCTCTGCGCGCTCCTGAACGCCCAGCCGATGGGGTTCTACCCGCCGGCGAGCCTCGTCCGCGACGGGCAGCGGCGCGGAGTCCGGGTGCTGCCGCCCGACCTGAACCTGAGCGAGGCGCGGTGCGCGCTCGCCGGCGGGGTCGTCCGCGTGGGGCTTGCCTACGTGCGCTCGCTCGGCGAGGACGAGGCGGAGCAGATCGTCGCCGAGCGACTCGCGGGGGGCCCGTTCGCGGGAGTCCGGGAGCTCGTCCAGCGCACCTCGCTCGACCGTGCCGCGCTCGAGGCGCTCGTCGCCGCAGGTGCCTGCGACGCGTTCGGCCCGCGCCGGCAGGTGCTCTGGGAGCTGGGGCTCGTGCCGCGGGCCCAAAGCGTTCCCGGCTCGGGCGGGAGCGAACGCCAGCTGACGCTGCCGCTCGACCCGACGACGGAGGTGCCCGAGCTCCCCGAGCAGACCGACTGGGAGCGGATGCTCGCCGACTACCGCCACACGACGGTGTCGGTGGGCGTTCATCCCCTCGAGCTGCTCCGGCCGCACCTGCCCGGGGCGGTGCTCTCGAGCCGGGAGCTCGCCGAGGCGCCGAACGGCCGCCGGGTTGCGGTCGCGGGACTGGCGGTCGCCCGCCAACGACCCGCGACGGCGAAGGGCGTCGTCTTCATGCTGCTCGAGGACGAGCACGGGCAGGTGAACCTGATCGTGCCGCCGGCGGTGTACGAGCGCTTCCGCGCGATCGTGCGCGGTGAGCCGCTCGTCGTGGCGAAGGGGACGTTTGAGCGGGTGGGCCGAAACAGGAACGTCCTCGTCTCCGAGCTCGGGACGCTCGGCCCGCTGGCGCGCCGCATCGCCGGCGAGGCGGAGGTTTCGGCCGCGCTGCCGCCCGCTCACCACTTCGGGCACCGCTAGCGGGCGGCCCTGCAGCCGGCCGGCCCCGTCGCGATGATGCTTCGCGTGCGGGAGGCCGACGGCTACGCGCCCATCCGGGACTACGCGATCGTCGGCGACGGCCGGACGGCCGCCTTGATCGGCCTCGACGGGTCGGTCGACTGGCTCTGCCTGCCCGACTTCGACTCGCCATCGGTACTCGGCCGGCTGCTCGACGCGGGGAAGGGTGGCCGACTCGAGCTCACTCCGGTCGAGCCGTTTCAGGTCACGCGCAGGTATCGCTCAGGCAGCAACGTGCTCGAGACGACCTTCGAGACGGCCTCCGGCTCCGCACGCGTGAGCGACGCGATGACGCTCCTCGGTACCCGGCTCGGGCCCGCCCGCGAGCTCGTGCGCAGGGTCGAGGGGCTCTCGGGCACCATCCGGGTGCGCGTCGTCTTCGAGCCGCGCTTCGACTACGGCCGCCGGGCGGCTCGGATCGCGGGCGGTGGAAGCCGCTTCGTCGCCTCCCACCGCGCCGACGCCGTCTCGCTATCGGTGTGGGGCGCTGCCCGAACGGAGGTGGAGAACGGGCGGGTGGTCGGCGAGCTCGTCGTCGCCGCGGGTGAGACCGCAGCGCTCTCCATCGGAGCCGCGCACGCAGAGCCGCTCGTGTTCTCCGGGCGGGATGAGGCTCTCGACCGGCTCGAGGCGACCGATCGCTTCTGGCGCGAGTGGAGCGCAACAGGAACGTACGAGGGGCCCTGGCAGAAGGCCGTCGTGCGGAGCGCGCTGACGCTCAAGTTGCTCGTCTACGCTCCCTCGGGGGCGATCGTGGCGGCACCGACCAGCTCGCTGCCGGAGGAGATCGGAGGCACCCGCAACTGGGACTACCGCTACGCGTGGGTGCGCGATGCGTGCTGGACGACCGCCGCCCTGCTCCGGCTCGGGTACCACGACGAGGTGGACGCC
This sequence comes from Actinomycetota bacterium, assembly GCA_013695295.1. Lineage (GTDB taxonomy): Bacteria > Actinomycetota > Thermoleophilia > Gaiellales > Gaiellaceae > JACDAS01. The sequence goes on from JACDAS010000229.1 coordinate 6,333, forward strand.
TTCTTCTGGTGGCTGATGCACACCACTCGGCTGACGCAACCGCGCCTCGGAGTCCTCTACCGCGTCAACGGCGACCCGAACGTCTCCGAGGTCACGCTCGACCAGCTCTCCGGGTACCGCGCCTCGAGGCCCGTGCGGATCGGCAATGGCGCCCGGAACCAACTCCAGCTCGATGTCTACGGCAGCTTGCTGCACGCGGTCTGGCTCTACGTCGACGCGGGTCACGCGGTCAGCCGCGACACGGCCAAGGAGGCGGCGAAGATCGCCGACTGGGTCGTGGAGAACTGGCAGCGGGCAGACGCCGGGATCTGGGAGACCCGCAGCCCGCCGACGCACTACACGCAATCCAAGGCGATGTGCTGGGTCGCGCTCGACCGTGCGTGCGCTCTCGCCGACCGCGGAGCGATCCCCGACCGCAGCGCGCGCTGGCGCACGGCCGCCGACGAGATCCGGAGCTTCGTCGAAGAGCGAGCCTTCGACGAGGAGCTCGGCTACGTGAGAGCCCCGGCGCTGCGCGAGTCCGACGCGAGCCTGCTCACGCTCGCGCTGCTCGACTGGAGCTCCGGAGCCGACCCGCGCCTGATAACGACCGTGGACGGTGTTCGACGCCAGCTGGCGCGAGGGCCGCTCGTCGACCGCTACCGCGGCCAGGACGGGCTCGAAGGCGACGAGGGGGCGTTCCTGACGTGCTCCTTCTGGCTCGTCGATGCGCTTGCGCGCACCGGCCGGCACGGTGAGGCTGCCGAGTTGATGGACGAGCTCGTCTCGCTCGCGAACGACGTCGGCCTCTACTCGGAGGAGCTCGACCCTGCAAGCGGCGCGTTCCTCGGCAACTTCCCGCAGGCGCTCAGCCACCTCGCGCTCGTGAACGCGGCGGTCAGCCTCGCGGCGTCGGAGTCCAGGCCGTGACGCTCTGGGGTGCACTGGCCGGTGGGCTGGTCGGGACAGTGCTCCTCTCCACGACCGTGCGCCTAGCCCAGGAGATCGGCGTCACCCGCATGGACATCCCGCTCCTGCTCGGGACGGCCTTCACGGAGAACCGGAGCCGCGCGAACCTGATCGGCTACGGCGTTCATTTCGTGAACGGGCTCGTGTTCTCGCTCGTGTACGCCGGGGTGTTCGAGGCGACCGGACGCGCCGGCTGGCTGTTCGGGGCCGGGCTCGGGCTCGTCCACGGGCTCTTCGCGGGAGGCGTGCTCGTGAACGTGCTCCTGCCGGCGCTCCACCCGAGGATGGGCACCTCCTGGACGGATGCGAGCGCCACCCCGCTGCTCGAGCCGCCCGGCTTCCTGCTCCTGAACTACGGCCGTCACACGGTGCTCGTGACGCTGCTCGGGCACGTCGCCTACGGGACGATCGTCGGCGCCTTCGCGGCCGGTCTTTAGCGTGGGTGAACCCATGGTTCCCCCTCGGGCCCCCTCCTGCGCTCTCGCTGACCAGCCGTCCTTGGCCTCCCGCCGGGCGTAGCCCGGCTCCGGCCCGGCCGCCACAGCCATGCATTCCCCGTGGTGCCGTCTTCCAGGCTTCTCCGCCAGCAAAGACTTGTCACGACGTCGTGAGGAGCCCAAGCCGGTCCGGCAGGCCGTGGCGTGATCCAGGGCTACGCATCCGTGTAGGCCCAGGCGAAGCGCGGGAACCGTTTCCGCGCAGCGCGGTCGAAAGCCTTCGCGTAGTCGGCCGCGGCCCGCTCCTCGAGCGTCGCCGCGTAGGTGTCGCGTAGGGCTTCGAGCTCGGCGACCGTCCATTCGATCTGATCGGCGAGGTCGCCGTATCGCTCCTCCGCGTCCTCGCGGCCCGCGGCGCCGAACTCCCGCTCGGCCCGTCTGCATTCCCGCAGCAGGTCGGCGTGCTGGGACTCGAAGAGCCCGAGCTGCCGCTGCACGAGGTCCGAGAAGCGCCGGCGGAACACGCTGCTCCATACACTACGGCGCCTGCTCGTCCGCACCTGGAACCTCTTCCACGGCAGCGCGGTCCCTCGCGGGCGCCGGGCCTTCCTCGAGGAGATGGTGCGGCTCGCCTCGGCCGACAAGCCGGACATCCTCTGTCTGCAGGAGGTGCCGGCCTGGGCGCTCGACCGCCTCCGCCGCTGGAGCGGCATGACCGCCTTCGGCGACGTCGCCTCGCGCCCCCGCCTCGGAGCCTGGCTCGGACGTGCCGTGACGGCGCTCGACCACAGTCTCTTCCGCTCGGCGTTCGCGGGGCAGGGGAACGCGATCCTGCTCGGGCGGGAACTCCGGGCGCTCGAGCGCCGCCGGCTCGTCCTGAACCCGCGCGCGTTTCGCCGCGAGCGCGCCCGGATGCTCGGCCTCGACGGGCGGACGCAGCTCGCCTGGGCCCGGGAGCGCCGCATCTGCCAGGCACTCCGTGTCGAGCGAGCGGGGGCCTCGACGCTCGTGGTCGCCAACCTGCACGCCACCAGCCACCGGGACGGCAGGCTCCCGGCGGCCGAGGTCGGGCGAGCCGCGGAGTTCGTCGCCCACTTCGCCCTGGTGGGCGAGCCGCGCGTGCTCGCGGGCGACTTCAACGTCTCGATCCGCTCGGAGGCTTTGCAGGAGCTGCTCGGGCCGGCGGGTGGCTATGGCAGCGCCGGGCCCGGGATCGACCACGTGCTCGTGGCGGGGCTGCCTGCGTCGGCGGCCGACGTGTGGCCGCTCGAGCGCCGCCAGGCACACGGGCAGCTGCTCTCGGACCACGCCCCGGTGGAGGTGCGGATCCGGTGACCTTCGACGAGGCCCGCGCCGCGTTTCCGGTGCTCGAGCGCCTCGCCTACCTGAACGCGGGCAGCATGGGGCCGCTCTCGCGCGGCACCGCCGAGGCGATGAGGACCCGCCTCTACGACGACCTCGAGCGCGGCCGCGGCGGCGGTGCCTACATCGAGGAGATGCTCCGGCTCCGCGCGGACGTCCGGGCGGCGCTCGCCGCGCTGATCGGCGTCGAGCCGCAGCAGCTCGCGCTGACCAGCTCGACCACCGACGGCTGCAACATCGTGCTCGCCGGGCTTGGCCTGGGCCCCGAGGACGAGATCGTGACCACCGACGCCGAGCACTTCGGCCTGGCCGGGCCGCTCCACACCTCGGGGGCGCGCGTCCGGGTCGCGCGACTCGGCGACGGCGATCCGGTCGGGGCGATCCTCGGCGAGGTGAGCGCTCGAACGCGGCTGCTCGCGCTCTCGCACGTCGCCTGGACGAGCGGCAACTCCCTCTCGCCGCTCGAGCTCAAGCGCGAGACCGGCCTACCCGTCCTCGTCGACGGCGCCCAGTCCGTCGGCGCGATCGAGGTGGACGCGGCGCCGTTCGACTTCTACACGGTCTCGGGCCAGAAGTGGCTTTGCGGCCCGGACGCGACTGGCGCCCTCTACGTCGCCGACCCGGACCGGCTGCACGTCGCGCGGCCGACGTACTTCTCGCAGAGCAGCTTCGAGCCCGGTGGCGCCTTCACTCCCACCGAGGGCGCAGCCCGCTTCGACTCGGGCTGGATCGCCGTTCCCTCGCTCGCCGGCCTCGAGGTGGCCCTACGACAGGCGCCGGACTGGCGCTTCGAGCGGGTGCTGGCCGCGAGTGAGCGCTGCCGGGCGCTGCTCGCGGAGCACTTCGACGTCGTCACGGCTCCGGGCCAGTCGGGCCTCGTCTCCTTCCGCGCGGACACGCCGGCTGCGCTCGTCGCCCGCGCCGCCGAGCGGGGAGTCGTGATCCGGGAGATCCCCGGGACCGGTCTCGTCCGGGTCTCGTGCGGTTACTGGACGAGCGACGGCGATCTCGAGCGACTGCTCGACGCGCTCGTCTAGCTGGAGTCTGCGAGCGGCGCGAACAGGTCGACGCCGTTGCCGTCGGGGTCTCGAACGATCGCGTAGCGCTGGCCCCAGAACGCGTCCCAGGGC
>JACDAS010000240.1 GCA_013695295.1 Actinomycetota bacterium
ATAACTGCCGCTCGCTGCGGCGCCTCCGGGCCCGTCCGGCGCCGAGCGCGAGCAGGCCGAGCACGAGCAGCGGGCCGGCGACGATCAGGCCGTAGAGGGCCCAGAGGAGCTCCTTCGCCAGGACCCGGCCCGAGTCGTCGAGCGCCCGTCCGAGCCGGCTCGGCTCGGTGGCGGCGGTAGCCCGCGGCGGCGGCCTGAACGTCGTCAGCGAGAGCCTTGCCGTCGCCATCCGCCCCCGCTCGCCGGTCGCCTCATGTCGCCGCACGAGGGCGACGAGGTCTGCGCGCTGGCGGACGAGCTGCAGCTCGAGCGCCGCGCGCTCGGAGGCCGGGAGCTCCTCGTCGCGCAGCCGGCGCTCCGTGCGCGCGATCAGCGTGCGAAGCCTTCCCGCCTGCTCGACCTGGCGGTCGTAGGCCTTCTGGACGTCCGTGAGGGAGATCGACTGCGACACGATCGTGCCGAGCTCCGAGAAAGCGAGAATCGCGTTCTGCATCCGGGCAACGGGGACCCTGACGACGATCACGGCATCTCCGCCCCGGACGCTCGGGGAGCTGTAGCGGACACTGCCGACGTAGCCGCCGAGCCGGCGGACGGTCCGCATCGTGCGCACGGTCGCCCGCGAGAGCTCGTCGAGGTTCGCGACGCGCAGGCGCATCTGGACGCGGTAGTCGACGAGGCGGCGCCCCGGGGGCAGGCTGGCCCCCTGCTCGCGGTCTCGAGCCCCGGCCTTCAGGACTGGCTTCGCGTCCTCGGCCGCGGGGGGCGCGGTCTGCTCGACGGCGACGTCGACCGTCTTCCGCTCGCCCGACGACACGAGGCCCTGCACCATCGCGGCGCTGACGACCGCGGCGAGCGAGACCGGCACGAGCACGAGCGCCGCCCGACGCAGGCGAACGCGCTCGAGGAGCGAGGGACGTGGCTCGGCGGCCGGAGCCGCCGCGATCGCCCGGACCCGCTCGCGAAGCTCGGGCGGCGGCGCGAGGCGAGCCGAGCGAAGCTCCGAGACGAGGTCGGCAAAACGCTCGTCGATCAGCTCACGCGACGACATCGTCCCCCACCTTCGCCTCGAGCCTGGCGAGCGCGCGATGCAGTCGCGTCGTGCAGGCGGTCCGGCTGATTCCGAGCAGGCGCGCGGCTCCCTCGACCTCGATGTCGAGAATCACCCGTAGCGCAATCACCTCGCGCTCGCCCGCCGAGAGGGAGCGAAGCGCCTCCTCGAGTCTTGGCGAGAGCCCCTCGCCGAAGGCGTCCTCGTACGTGTCCACGGGCTCGCTGCGGACATAGGCGGTCTCGCGGCGCCGGCGCCTGTCCTCGGCGCGGAAGTGGTCGAGCGCGGTCGACCGGGCGATCTGGCAGAGCCAGGTCTTCGCGCTCGCCCGGCGGGGGTCGTACCTGCGCCAGTGACGGCAGGCGCGTTCGAACGTCTCTGCTGTGAGCTCTTCGGCCACGGCTCTGTCTCCCGTGAAGTAGAGAAGGTAGGAGTGCACGTCGGCGAGGTGCTGCTCGGCCACGCTGGCGAAGCTCCGCTCCTGCGGGGCCGTACTCGCCGGCGACCCGGAGACCGTCACCGTCTGCACACCCTCTCTACGCCGCACGCACCGCCCGCGTCACAGCGCGGCAGCGCGCACGGCCTCCTCGTAGATCCGGTCCCGGCCGTAGATCTCGAGCTCGTCCGAGAGCAGGTCGCTCGGCGTCTTCGGCTCACCGGGCGGCTGCTGGACGGGGATCCCGTCGACGACGATCGCCGTGATTGTCTCGTCCGGCTCGAGCGCGAGCGAGATGTCGCGCCCGAGCCGCCCGCGCAACCAGCCCCCAAGGAGCAGGCCCGTCGCCCGCGGGCCTCGGACGCGGAGCTCGGAGAGCTCCGCGATCCCGGGCCAGAGCCCGGCGAGCACGCGGCGCCACCGCTGCGTGCGGGACCAGGCGATGTCCGAGACCGCAACCCGATCGAAGAGGTTTGCCAGGCGGGGATAGGCAGCCGGCAGGTCGTCCCACTCGGTCGAGTCGACGACCAGGCGGTCGGCGATGCCGATCAGCTGCTCGAGGGGCCCCTCGCCGAAGGGTGGCTGCCCGCGCCAGCGCAGGAAGACGGGCAGGTCGTGCATCAGGAGCGGCGAGACGATGCTCGCCGGAGCCTCGGCGCGGCGTCCGTGCAGGTCGATCCGGATCACCTCCGCCGAGACGTGCCGGCAGACCCCTTTCAGCCGGTACGACTCGACAGCGATCTCGACGTCGATCGCATCGCGCTCCGGCTCCGGGTGGGGGTAGAGGACGATCGCACGCGAGGGATGCCGCTCGTCGAGCCCCTTCAGAACCTCCTCGACCGCCGCGCGCCAGCGCTCCGGCACCCACACGAGGTGCGTCAGCACGCTGGTGCGGAGATCCGGGCCGTCCTCGTCGTGCACGTCGCGGTCGCGGAGCTGCGCAAGCGCCCGCCCGACGTCGGCGAGCCGGACGTTCCGTCCCTGCCACCGGTCGACGTGCGCGAGCGGCACTAGTTAGGGCCTTGTCCAGTGACGTTGCCGAGGCACTTAGTTCCGGCGCCAGGCGCGCCCGGCGCGCGCCAGGAGCTCCTCGGCGGAGGGCGGGCCCCAGGTACCCGCGTCGTAGTTGGGAAAGCCGGGCCGGTCGCGCTGCCACGCGGCCACGATCGCGTCCACGAGCGCCCACTGCTCGTCGACCTCGTCCGCGCGCGTGAACAGCGTCGCGTCGCCGAGCAGGGTGTCGAGGATCAGCCGCTCGTACGCCTCCGGAAGGCCGGTCCGGAAGGCGCCCCCGTAGAGGAAGTCCATGTGCACGGTGCGGATCGTCATCCCCTGTCCGGGAACCTTCGCGCCGATCGCGAGCGAGACGCCCTCGTCAGGCTGCACCTGGACGATCAGGACGTTCGGGCGCAGACCCTCCGCCGCGAGCTCCTCGAACGGCGGGTGGGGCGCGCGCTTGAAGTGGATCGCGATCGTCGTCTCGCGACGCGGCAGGCGCTTGCCGACGCGAACGTAGAACGGGGTGTCCGCCCACCGCCAGTTGTCGACGTAGAGCTCGGCGGCGACGAACGTCTCGGTCATCGAGTCGGGCGCAACCCGTGGCTCCTCGCGGTAGCCCGCAACCTCCTCGCCCTCGACGAAGCCGCGTCCGTACTGACCGCGGACGACCGTGCTCGGCCCGGGCGTCTGCATCGAGCGCAGCACCTTCACCTTCTCGTTTCGCACCGAGTCCGCGGTGAAGTCGATCGGGGGCTCCATCGCGGTCAGCGCCAGCAGCTGGAGCAGGTGGTTCTGGAAGATGTCCCGGATCGCCCCGGCCTGCTCGTAGAACTCTGCGCGGTCCTCGATGCCGATCGACTCGGCGACGGTGATCTGGACGTGGTCGACGAACTGGCGGTTCCAGATCGGCTCGAAGATCCCGTTGGCGAAGCGGAGAGCCAGCATGTTCTGCACGGTCTCCTTGCCGAGGTAGTGGTCGATCCGGAAGATCTCCCGCTCGGAGAAGTGACAGTGGATCCGCTCGTTCAGGTCGGTCGCCGACGCACGGTCCCGCCCGAACGGCTTCTCGACGACGAGTCGCGTCCACCCCTCGGTCTCGCGCCGCTTGCCGAGCTCGTCCGCGAGGTTCGCGATCGCCCCCGGCGGCACGGCCAAGTAGTAGACGCGGTTGCCGTTCGTGCCCCGCTCGGCGTCGAGCGCGTTCAGGGCTCGGGTCAGGCGCTCCCAGCCACCGGGGTCGTCGAACTCGCTCGTCACGTACCGCATGCCCGCGGCGAGCTCCTGCCAGACGTCTTCTCGCAGCTCGTCGCGGGAGTGCTCCTCGACCGCCTCGCGCATCCGCTGCCGGAAATCCTCGTCGGACTCCTCGGTCCGGGCGATCCCGACGATCGCGAACCGCTCGGGGAGCAGCCGCCGGACCGCGAGCGAGTAGATCGCCGGGAAGAGCTTGCGCGTCGTCAGATCGCCTGAGGCGCCGAAGATGACGAGCGCGCAGGGATCGGGGCGCCGGCGAAGCCGGAGACCCTCGAGCAGGGGGTTCTCGGCCTCGACCACCGCCTGATCGGTCTCGGCCACGCCCGGAGCCTAGATGGTTGATCAGACCCGGCGAACGACGCGCGCGGGGTTGCCGACGACGACCGTTCGTGGCGGCACGTCACGGACGACGACGCTGCCCGCCCCCACCGTCGCCCCCTCGCCGACCGTCACCCCCGGGCCGAGGATGGCGCCGCCTCCGATCCAGGCTCCATCGCCGACCGAAACCGGCAGCGCGTACTCGCGGCCCGTCAGCCTGCCCTCCGGCTCGACCGGGTGGGTGGCCGCGTAGATCTGCACAGCAGGGCCGATCAGGACATCGTCGCCGATCACGACGCGGTTGCAGTCGAGGATGACGCAGTTCGTGTTCAGGAACGCCCTCGCGCCGATCTCGATGTGCTCTCCGTAGTCGCAGAAAAAGGGAGGCACGACCACCGCACCCTCGCCGAGGCCGCCGAGCAGGTCGCGCAGGATCTCCCTGCGACGGTGGCGGTCGGCCTCGCCTGCGAAGGCGCGAAGCAGCGCCCGCGACCGGCCCGCAGCGGCCTGCAGCTCCGGGTCGCCCGGGTCGTACAGCTCCCCCGCGAGCATCCGCTCGCGCTCGGTCATCCGGACTTGACCGCGTGCCCGCCGAACTGGGCCCGCAGTGCGGCGCTCACCTTGGCCGCGAACGACTCGTCCTGACGGGAGGCGAAGCGGGCATAGAGCGCGGCGGTGATCGCCGGGGCCGGCACGCTCTCGTTGATCGCCTCGAAGAGCGTCCAGCGGCCCTCGCCCGAGTCCTCGACGTAGCCGGCGATCTGCTCGAGATCCTTCCCCCCCGCTTCGAACGCGGCGTGCAGGAGCTCCAGCAGCCAGCTGCGCACGACCGAGCCGTAGCGCCAGATGCCGGCAATCTGCTCGAGGTCGAGATCGAGGCCCGAGGCCCGCATGATCTCGAAGCCCTCCCCGTAGGCCTGCATCAGGCCGTACTCGATGCCGTTGTGCACCATCTTGACGAAGTGCCCCGCGCCCGCGGGACCGACGTGGGCGTAGCCGTCGGGCGGCGCCAGGGAGCGGAAAACCGGCTCGAGGAGCGTCACGGGACGCTCGTCTCCGCCCACCATCAGGCAGTAGCCGTTCTCGAGTCCCCAGACCCCGCCCGAGACACCCGCGTCGACGAAACCGACCCCGCGGGCCGCCGCCTCCCCGGCGCGCCGCTGCGAGTCGCGGAAGTTGGCGTTGCCCCCGTCGACGATCGCATCGCCGTCGCCGAGCAGGCCGAGCAGCTCCTGGAAAGCGTTCTCCGTGATCTCTCCGGCAGGGATCATCAGCCAGACGGCCCGTGGGGGCTCGAGCTGGCCGGCGAGCTCGGCGAGCGTGCCGGCCGTCGACTCGACCTTCGGGTCGAACGTCCGTACCTCGTGCCCGTCGCGGCGGAGCCGCTC
>JACDAS010000241.1 GCA_013695295.1 Actinomycetota bacterium
GGACCAGGTCCACGGCGCCCTCGCCGCCGCCTCCTCCGCCCCCTGCCTCGGTGCCCGCGGGCGAGGCCGACGTGGTCGCACGCGTGCTGCCGTCGGTGGTCAACGTCCGCACGACGACCTTCGGCGGCGACCGGGGCGAGGGGTCCGGCGTCGTCGTCGACCGCCGCGGGATCCTCGTCACCAACTACCACGTCGTCAGGGACGCGCGGACGGTGACCGTCGTCTTCAACGACCGCAGGCACCGTGGCGCCCGCCGGGCGGAGGTGGTCGGCACGGCGCCCGAGCGCGACCTGGCCGTGCTTCGCGTCCGCGTCCGCGACCTCGTGCCGGTGCGCCTCGGCCGCTCGGCGCGGCTTCGTCTCGGCGACGGGCTGCTCGCGGTCGGATTTCCGCTGGGTCTCGGCGGGCCGACGGTGACGCGCGGGATCGTGTCCGGTCTCGACCGGACGATCAGCCCGTCCGACGGACCGACGCTGGAGGGGCTGCTCCAGACCGACGCGGCGATCAACCCGGGCAACTCCGGCGGCGCCCTGATCGACCTCGGGGGGCGCCTGGTCGGGATCAACACCGCCGCTGCACGAGCGAGTCAGGCCGAGAACATCGGCTTCGCGATCGCGATCGACGAGGCCATCCCGGTGATCCAGGAGATCCGCAGCAAGCCGGCCGAGCGGCGAGCCTGGCTGGGTGTCTCGCTCGACTCGGTCGACTCCGACCTGGAGGCGGCGCAGCTCGGCCTCGACCCGTCGGTGCGCGGTGCCGTGGTCGTCGCCGTCGTGCCGGCGAGCCCGGCCGCCAGAGCCGGCCTGCGGGAGCTGGACGTGATCGTCGGCCTCGACGGCAAGCAGGTGCGTTCCGCGTCCGACGTCTCGCGCGCACTCCGCGCGGTCGACCCTGGAGATCGGATCGCGCTCGACCTCGTCGACAGCCTGGGGCCCAGGCGGGTCGCGCTCGTGGTCGCGAAGCGGCCCGCGACCCTCGGCAGCTAGAGACTCTGGGCGAGCGGCTCGCGGCTAGCGGTCGCGCGGGCCCGAGAGCTCCGGGACGACCGCGCGGTCCCGGTGTCCACGGCGACAAGCGCGGGGTCGCTCGACCCGTACGAGCCTCGCCTCGCCGGAGGCGCCAGCGCGTAGCGAGGCGGGGGCTCCGTCCGCCGCGAGGCGCGGCAGCAGGAGGCCTCCGAACGCCGCGACGGCCGTCGTCAAGGCGGCCAGGAAAACGGCGGCCGGCCAGAGGCGGCCGGAGTGTGCGGGGGGTTCCGCCATCGTCGTCCACCTGACGATAGCGGCACGGTGAGATCAGCGGTTCAGGCTCGTCGGTTCGGCTGGCCTCTAGGATCGCCACGTGAGGGCGATCCTCCTCCGGGAGCTCGGTGGCCCCGACCGCCTCGAGCCGGGCGACGTCCCCGAGCCGGAGCCGGGCGAGGGCCAGGTCGTCCTCGAGGTCCGCGCGGCCGGAATCAACTTCGCAGACGTGCTCGTCCGGCTCGGGCGCTACCCGCAGCCGCCGGAGCTGCCGGCGGTGCTCGGCAACGAGGTGGCCGGCGAGATCGGCGGGCGCCGCGTGATGGCGCTCCCGCGGGGGGGCGGCTACGCCGAGCGAGTCGCCGTCGACGAGGCCGGCCTCGTGCCGATGCCGGACACGGCGTCGTTCGCCGAGGGCGCCTCGTTCCTCCTGACCTTCCTCACCGCGTGGATCCCGCTGACGCGCCAGGTGCGCGTCGAGCCGGGGAGCACGGTCCTCGTGCACGCCGCTGCCGGGGGAGTCGGCTCCGCCGCCGTCCAGGTCGCACGCCACCTCGGGGCGCGCGTCGTCGCGACGGCCGGCTCCGAGGCGAAGCGCGAGCTAGCTCTCTCGCTCGGCGCCGAGGAGACCTACGCCTACGACGAGTTCGCCGGCCAGGTGCGCGCCGACGTCGTCGTCGACCCGGTCGGCGGCCCGGTCTTCGCCGACAGCCTGAAGGCACTGAACCCGCTGGGGTCGATCGTCGCGATCGGGTACGCGGCTGGGCTCTGGCAGCCCGTCGACCCGGCGCTCCTCGTCGGTCGAAATGTCGGCGTCCAGGGCTTCTACCTCGGTCGCCTGATGGTTCACCGGCCGGAGCTCGTCCGCAGCGCGGTCGAGGAGCTCGTCGCGCTCTGGGCCGGTGGCGCGTTCAGGCCTCACGTCGGAGCCGAGTACCCGCTCGAGCGGGCGGCCGAGGCACACCGGCTCGTCGAGGATCGCCTCCACACGGGGAAGGTCGTCCTTGTTCCCTAGGGCGTCGCTTGCGATGCCCGTGTCAGGATCACGGGCTCTGCCTGTGATCCGTCTGAAATGACCGCGCGAGCGCGTGGGATTGACACCCGCGCTCCTAGGAGCGCTCTTGTCACCGGCGGCGCGTCCGGGATCGGCGCCGCCATCGTCGCCCGCCTCGAGCGGGAGGGCGCCGAGGTGCGGGTGCTCGACCTTCGCGACGGCTTCGACGTCTCCGATCCCCGCGCCTGGGACGGCGTCGAGCCGGTCGAGCTCGCCTGCCTGAACGCCGGGGTGCTGACGGGCGAGTCCGACGTCTCCCGGCTCACCGACGAGGCGTACGCCCGTGCGCTCCACACGAACGTCGACGGCGTCGTCTACGGCGTCAGGCGGCTCGGCGCGGTGATGGAGCCCGGCAGCGCGATCGTCGTCACCGCCTCGCTGGCCGGACTGGTCGGCATGGACAGCGATCCGATCTACTCGCTGACGAAGCACGCGGTCGTCGGCTTCGTCCGCAGCGTCGCGCCGCAGCTCGCCGAGCGCGGGATCAGGATCAACATGGTCAACCCGGGGATCGCGGACACCCCGATGCTTCCCGCCGACCAGCGGGCCGCGATCGGCGCGGCGGGCTTCCCCCTCCTCCGCGCCGAGGACGTCGCCGAGGCGGTGCTGATCGCGGCTCGCTCCGAGGGAACGGGCGAGGCCTGGGTCGTCCAGCCCGGGCGCGAGCCCGTCGCGTTTCGCTTCCCGAGCGTTCCGGGGCCGCGGACACCCGAGGGCCGAGGGATGCGCCCGCCGATCTAAGGGCCTGTCCGGAAAGGATGCCGCCGCTCATGCCGTGCGAGAAGCAAGCGCTGCAAGGACACAGGGAGTCCCAATCTGCGGGCAGATTGGGGCGAGTGAGGACGCCGCAGCGCGCCGCTTGTCGCGCGGCATGGGCCCGGCAGGCTTTGTGGACAGGCCCCTGAATGGACGTCCATCGCACGCCCGACGAGCGCTTCGCCGGCCTGCCGGGGTACCTGTTCGCCCCGCACTACCTTGAGCAGGACGGCCTGCGCATGCACTACCTCGACGAGGGTCAAGGCGACCCCGTCCTCTGCTTGCACGGCGAGCCGACGTGGTCCTATCTCTACCGGAAGCTCGTCCCCCCGCTCGCCACGGTCGCGCGGGTCGTGGCCCCTGACTACCTCGGGTTCGGCCGCTCGGACAAGCCGACCGACCTCGCCTGGTACTCCTACGACCGCCACTACGCCTCGATCGCAGGGCTGGTCGAGACGCTCGGCCTGCGCCGGCTGACGCTCGTCGTCCAGGACTGGGGCGGGCCGCTCGGCCTGCGGCTTGCCGTCGAGCGGCCCGAGCTGGTCGAGCGGCTGGTGATCTTCAACACGGGCGTCGGCGGGGGCCGGCCGCCGAGCGAGGCCTGGCTCCGCTTCCGGGAGGTCGTGCGCGCGGCGGGCGGCGACTTCCAGCCGGGGCGGCTCGTGCGCAGGAGTTGCGTCCGCGGGCTCACGGACGAGGTCATGGCCGCTTACGACGCGCCGTTTCCGACCCCGGGGTCGAAGGCGGGGCCGCTCGCCTTTCCCGAGCACGTTCCGACGGAGCCCGAGCACCCGAACACGGCGCCGCTCCTGGCCGTCCGCGAGGCGCTGCGGGAGTGGCGGAAGCCTGCGCTCGTCCTCTTCGGCGACTCCGACCCGATCTTCTCGCCGCGGGTTGCCGAACGGATTGCGGAGCTGATCCCGGGCGCGCTGCCCGCGGAGACCGTGGCGAACGCCGGCCACTTCGTCCAGGAGGACGCGGGCGAGGAGGTCGCCGGGCGAGTCGTGCGCTTCCTCGAGGAGACCGGCTGAGATGGACACGGAGGCGCTGAATGCGGCAATGCCGTTCGGCCGCCGGCTCGGCGGCGAGCTCGTCTCGGCCTCGCCCGAGGAGGTCGTCCTCCGGCTCGACTGGGCAGAGGATCTCTGCACGGCGGGCGGCGTCCTCCACGGCGGCGCGATCATGGGGCTCGCGGACGGAGGCGGCGGCCTGCTCGCGTTCCTCAACCTGCCCGAGGAAGCGGCGGGCACGGCGACGATCGAGTCGAAGACGAACTTCTTCCGCGCCGTCCGCGA
>JACDAS010000249.1 GCA_013695295.1 Actinomycetota bacterium
CTACGAGCTCGGCGCCTGGCATGTCGTCGTCCTGAACTCGAACTGCGGGGAGATCGGCGGCTGCGGGCGCGGCTCGCCGCAGGCGGAGTGGCTCGCCCGGGACCTCGGCGCACACCCGCGACCCTGCACCGTCGCCTACTGGCACCACCCGCGCTTCAGCTCCGGGACCCACAGCGACGAGGAGTCGATGGCTCCGATCTGGCAGAACCTGTACGCCCGAGGGGTCGACCTGGTGCTGAACGGTCACGATCACGACTACGAGCGCTTCGCGCCACAGACCCCCGCGGGCAAGCGCTACCCGGCCCGCGGGATCCGCCAGATCGTGGTTGGAACGGGCGGACGGAGCCTTCGCCCGTTCCAGGAGGTGGTGCCGAACAGCGTCGCGCGGAGCTCGAAGGCCTACGGCGTGCTCGCGCTCCGACTCTCCGCAGGGAGCTACAGCTGGCGGTTCGTACCGGTGCGGCCCCGAGCGTTCGCCGACGCCGGCTCGGCCGCGTGCCACTGATCCCTCGTTCGGCCGCGGGCACTCTTTCGGGGGGGTCTCCCCGCGAGCGGGCAGCTTGATACCGTGATCGAGGGATGAGTCGGACCTGAAGCTGATCGATAGAGGGGGGATGAAGCGTTTCCCCCGCAGCGTCGCCCTCGCCCTCATTGCCACCGTCACCGCGACCGTCTGGGTCGCCGGCGCCGAGGCTGGCGCTGCGAGCGAGCTCCGCCCGGCTTTCGTCGGCGGCAAGCTGAGCTCGAAGTTCCGCCGCGCCGAGAGCCTGCCGCCGAACGGCGGCTTCGAGAACTCGCTCGTCGGGTGGGCCGGTTACAACGCGACGCTGAGCATCGTCTCCCCGGGGGCGAGCGGTGCTGCTGCGCGGGTCGTCCTGGAGGGCGCGGCTGAGGACTTCTCGATCTACCCGACCGCTCGCCCCGTCACCTCCACCGCCGCGGGCGCGGTGTACGACGCCCGCGCCTCGGTTCGCAGTCTCACGCCGGGTCTGAGGATCTGCCTGCGGATCCGGGAGTGGGCGGGCGACTCCGTCGTCGGCTCGGCCCAGGCCTGCGCGATGTCGACCTCCGAGTGGCAGCTTCTTCCGGCGTTCGGCTACAGCGTCGTCGGCGGCGGGCATGAGCTCGACATCTACGCGTACGCCCTCAGTGTTGGCGCGAACGACAGCTTTGACGTCGACGAGATCTCGCTCGCGGTTTCGGCCGGGCGTACGCCCCCACCGCCGCCGCCCCCGCCCCCGCCCGCAATCGGCCTGACCGCCACCGCGGTCGATCACGCCCACATCCGCCTCGACTGGGCCGCCGTCTCGGGCGCCGCCTCCTACCGGGTTTCGCGCGGCGCGCTCGCGGTCGGCACCACTACGGACACGACCTTCACCGACACGCTCCTCTGGGCCCAGTCGAGCTACGCCTACCGGGTCGAGGCGCTCTCGGCCTCGGGTGCGACGCTCTCCGCGGTCTCCGGCTCGGCGGCCACGAGCGTGCTCCCCGCGGGGGGTTTCCCGCGTCCCTTCGCCGCGAACGGCGTCTGGAACAAGCCGATCGGCGCCGCGCCCTTGCATCCGCGCAGCGCAGCGCTGGCAGCCTTCTTCGCGAGCCACGCCATCAACCCGAACCTCACGTTCTACAGCTACGGGGTCTCGGTCTCGGAGACCCGCCCGAGCGACCCGCTTCAGAGCGTCCCCTGCATTCGCTTCGTGAACTGCACGCTCGGCGCGTTCGGGAGCTTCCGGATTCCTACGACCGCCCAGGCCGACCCCTCCAGCGACGGTCACCTCGCGATTTACGATCCCGTCGCCGGACGTGAATGGGACATGTGGCAGGCGTGGAAGTCGGGCGACTCCTGGTCGGCGGGGGCCGGCGCTGCCGTCTCGATGAGCGGCGACGGCATCGCCGCGGCCAACACGGCGTCGGGGAACGCGGCAAACTTCCCGCTGCTCGGTGGGATCGTGCGCCCGGAGGAACTCCTTCAGGGCCGGATCGACCACGCGCTCGTCTTCATGATGCCGCAGGTCTCGAACCTCGGCCGCGTCTGCCCTGCGACGCACAGCGTCGGAGATACGAGTCATCCGGACGCCCTGAAGCAGGGCACGCGCATCCAGCTCGATCCAGGCCTCAACGTCGACTCGCTCGCGATCCCGGCCTGGCAGAAGACGATCGGGCGGGCGCTCCAGGTGTACGGCGCGTACCTGCGGGACTCGAGCTCCTCACTGGCGATCATCGGCGAGAACCCGATCTCTCGGGGCTACGACGCCTGGGCCTTGGTTGGCCTCGGCGAACCCAACGCCGGCCTCATGCGCGGGTTCCCGTGGGACCGCTTCCGCGTCCTCGACGCGGCGACCAATTGCTAGACGCCAGGGCTCAGCGCTCGAGCTCGTGCGCGAAGAACGCGAGGATCCGGTCGAGCTGCACGTCGAGCGTCTCGCGGCGGGCGTGCTCGAGGCCGGCGACGACGAGCCGCTCTCGCAGGGCCGCATCCTCCGCGAGCCTCGTCAGCGCGGCAGCCACCGCCGCCGCGTCGCGCGGCGGCACGACCAGCCCAAGCTCGCCGTCGCGGAGCGCCGCGCGCACGCCGCCCACGTCCGTAGCCACTACGGGAACGCCGGCCGCATGGGCCTCGAACAACACCTGCGGCACGCCCTCGGTGACCGAGACGTTGACGAGGGCGTGCGAGCGCCCGTAGCGGGCGCGCAGCTCCGGCCCATTCGGGACGTAGCCGGCGAAATCGATGCGGCCGCGCACGCCGAGTGCCCTGGCACGGCGCGCGACGGCCTCCGCCAGACGCCCGACTCCGACGAGCGTCAGGTGCCACCGCGGCTCCAGGGCCGCGAGCACGTCCGGCAAGAGCACGGGATCCTTCTCGGGATCGATCCGGCCCACCCAGAGGAGCCGCAGGTCGCCGTCCCACGGTCGGGCGAGCGCCTCCTCCAGCGGGGCGAGGTGGTCGACGCGCACGAGCGAGAACCCGGTCACGAGCACCCGCGCGCCGCTCTGCCGATACGACCGCCCCAGCTCCTCGCCCACGACCACGGCGGGCGCCGACCGCGCCAACCGGCGGAACGCCAGCTCGAGCCCCTTCGCGACCGGCACTGCCCACTGCCAGCTCCGTCCGGGGAGCCGGCTCTCGACGTAGCGCGGGAAGTCCTGGCGCACGCCGAGAAAGACCGGTGTCCCGTGCAGCCGAGCGAGGCGCGCGAACGCGAACGAGAGCGGGTGTGGCCCGAAGAGCCAGACGGCATCGAGGCGCCCGAGCTCGCCCCGGAAGGCACGGCGCGCGCCGTGCAGCGATCGCGCCACACTGCGCAGTGCCGTCACCTTGGGGTAGTGCGGCAGCGCCACGAAGCGTGCGCCCTCGGGCAGCGCGTACGGCTCCATCCCGGGCTCGGGGTCGAGCCGTCCGAACACGACCAGCTCCTCCACCCGCGGCACGAGGCCGGCGAGGAACTCGACGAACGCAAAGTCGGTCGAGATTCGGTCGCCGAGGCGCCGGTACCGCAGGTCGGCGTAGACGCCGAGCCGGAGGCGCGCGGGAGTGGGGGGACTGCCGGCCAATCGCCTCGTGGGAGCCTTTGTACACTGTCGCCGTCCGTCACGCCGCGTCCGGAAGGCCTTTCAGCTTGTTGACCAGCAACTGGAGCACGACTGTCGATCCCTCGGAGGCTGAGGGGATCGAAGTCGGGCTGCGCCACTACATCGACGTCCTCCGGCGGCGCAGGTGGATCCTCCTGTCCGTCGCCGCGATCGTCGTCGCCGCGGCGGCACTCTTCTCCGCCCTCCAGCAGTCGATCTACAGGGCCGAGTCGAAGGTCGTGATCGGCCAGGGCGGGGGCTTGCCCCAGCCCCAGTTCGGCAACCAGTTCGGCCCGTACGTCGCCACCATGGCCGACCTGCTCAAGAGCACCGTGGTCGCGGAGGCCGTGATCCGGAACCTCGAGCTGGAGGAGTCGCCGCAGAGTCTGCTCTCGCGGACGAAGGTGTCGAGCAACCCCGAGACCGCCGTCCTGAACGTCTCCTACGACCACGATTCACAATCCGTGGCGCGGGAGGTGAACGGCGAGCTCGGCCTCGTCTTCCAGCAGCTCGTCAAGGCTCGCTTCGGCGAGGGCACGCCCGCCCAGGGTGGCCAGACGGCGGTCCCGCCGCTGACCGTCACGATCTTCGACCCGTCGCACGTCCTGCCGCGGAAGGTGCAGCCGCGCCCGGTGCGCAATGTCGTCCTGGCCGGGGTGCTCGGCCTCCTGCTCGGCCTCCTCGCAGCATTCCTGCGCGACTACTTCGACCGGGGCCTGCGGACCCGCGAGATGGTCGAGCAGAGCTACGGCGTTCCGGTGATCGGCCAGATTCCGTTCGTGAAGCTGGGCCGCCGGGATCGCCGGGTCGTCTTCTGGGAGGGGTTCGGCGACGTGGCGGAGGCCTTCCGGGCGCTGCGGGCCAACTTGCAGTACCTGGGGGTGAAGCGCCCGATCCGGACGATTCTGGTCACCAGTGCCGCGCCGAACCAGGGGAAGACGACTGTGACCGCGAACCTCGCCGTCGCGATCGCCCGCTCCGGCGCGACGACGATCGTGATCGAGGGCGACCTCCGCCGTCCACGGCTGAACAACGCCTTCGAGATCGGCGCGCAGCGCCCCGGCCTCACCAGCGTCCTGATCGGCGCCCTCGACATCGACGAGGCGATCGTCGACATCCCGCTGCGGAGCAGCCGGATGCCCGCGGCGCGCGAGCGCGAGGGCCGGCTCTCGTTCCTGCCGAGCGGACCGCAGCCCCCGAACCCGTCCGAGCTCCTCTCGAGCCTGCAGATGTCGGAGCTCCTCGACCGCCTCGCGCTCTCGTACGACTACGTGCTGATCGACTCGCCGCCCGTGCTGCCGGTCGCCGACGCGCTCGCGCTCGCGCGGCTCGTCGACGGCGTCGCCATCGTCGTGCGCCGCAACCACTCAACTCGTGACGAGGCGAAGGAGTTGCGCGCGCTCATCGAGCGCCTCGGGATCAACCTGCTCGGCGTCGTCTTCACCGACGTCTCGTCCGCCGGCGGCTACCGCAGCTACGGCGGCTACGGTGATGCCGCGCCCGAGGACGACCGGACGGCGCGCGAGCCCGAGCCGGTCGCGCACGAAGAGTTCTAGTGCCCCCTCAGCAACGTCCACCGGCCACGTCACTGGACGGGGCCTAGTGCCCGACCGCGCGCGGCGGTGACCGGCCGCGTCGCAGGGCTCGTCCGCCCGCAGGTCCCCCGGACCGGCGCGGTCTCGCTGATCGTGGTTCTCGCCGCCGCGCTCGCGGTCGGCGCCCTGACGACGGTGCAACCCGTCTACGCGGTCGCCATCGTGGTCGCGGCCGCCGTCTCGCTGATCGTGGCCGCGAACGTGAGGGCGCTACCGCTCTTCCTCGTGTTCACGATGTTCGTCGAGTCACTCGAGCTCGGTCCCGGTCTGCGGATCGGCCGGCTTGCCGGCGTGATGGCGCTGGCGGTGCTCGCGTACTACGTGCTCGTCCGCGGGCGTGCGGGCTTGCGCCCGAACGCGCTGCTGGCGGTTGCCGGTGCGCTCGGCTTCTGGATGCTGCTCAGCACGTACTGGTCGACCGACTCGAGCCTCGTCTATCAGACGATGTTCTCCTACCTGCTCGCGATCTCGTACCTGCTCGCCTTCGCGGTGCTCGTGCGGACGGCCGACCAGCTCGTCGCCATCTTCGCGGTCTTCGCGATCGGATCGCTCGTCTTCGGGCTCGTCTCCTTCGCGACCTATGCGGCCTCGAGCGGAGCGGCGCGGGCGCAGGGGCTGCAGGGGGATCCGAACTACTTCGCGGTGTACCAGGTGATCGCACTCCCCGCCGCACTCGCGCTCTCGGCCCGAGAGCGCCGGCCGCAGCGCCGGCTCCTCTACTACGTCGTCGTCGGGGTGATCATCCTCTCTGTCGTCTCGTCGTTGTCGCGGACGGGGCTGATCGCGCTCGCCGGCGTTGTCTCGCTGACACTCCTCCTTCCGTGGCGTGTCTTCTTCCGCAACGCGGGTCAGAAGCTGAGCTACGCGCTCGCGCTCGTGGTGGCGAGCACGGCCGCCGTCATCGTCGGATCGACCGACTTCGTGGCGCGCGTCCAGTCGATTCTGGACCCGCAGAGCGACGCGACGAGCGGCTACCGTGGCTCGGGGCGGCTCGACCTCTGGGCAGCGGCCGTGAACGGCTGGCACGACAGCCCGTGGCTCGGCCTCGGCGCGGGGAACTTCCAGAGCGCTGCGCTCGACCTGCTGCAGACGACCCCGGGTGTCAATACGACGGCGGGCTACATCCGGGCGAACCGCGTTGTCCACAACGCGTACCTCGAGGTGCTGACGGAGCTCGGTCCGGTCGGCCTCACGCTCTACGTGGCGCTGCTCGGGATCACGGCGTGGTTTCTGCTCGCGGCGTTTAAGCGCGCGCGGGCGGTGAACGAGGAGATCATCTCGCGTTTCTCGCTCGCGCTGCTCGTCAGCCTCTTCGGGTATGCACTTTCGGCGATCTTCCTCTCGAATCAGCTCGGCAAGCCGCTCTGGATCATTGTCGGGCTCGCCCTGGCCGTCGACGTGATGTCGAGGCGTTCAGCCACCGCGGCCGTGGTCCGCCGCGAGACGGCTCGGACGGCCGCCGGAGTATGATCGCGCGGTGGGTGACGGGCCGCTTGTCGCCGGGCGTGCTCTCCGAGCGTGACCGGTCGCTCGGGGATCGCCTGCGCGAGTTCGGGGAGACCCAGTCCCTCGATCGGGCGAGACGAGAGTTGGCGCGGCACGAACGGCTGCAGGCCGTGAGGAAGAGCCTCGCATCGTCGCGCCCAGGGGAGCCCGGTCGCAGAATGCCCTCGAGCACTTCGAGGTGGCGTCGGAGCGCGTGGAGCACAAAGCGGTTCGTCTACCCCCGCGTCGACGGGTGAGACCGCTCGTCCTCTGCTACCACGCCGTCTCGGACCGCTGGCCGCACGCGCTCGCGGTCGAGGCCGGGACGCTCGAGCGTCAGGTGCGGGCGCTGCTCCGTCGGGGGTTTCGCCCCGTCGGCGCCGCCGAGGCGGTCGAGGGGAGGGGAAAGTTGCTGCACGTCACCTTCGACGACGCGTATCGCACCGCCGCCCTGGCGCTGCCGGCGCTCGAGCGGCTGGGCGTGCCGGTCACCGTCTTCGCGTGCAGCGGCTACGCCGCCGATGGTCGCGCCTTCGACGTGCCCGAGCTCGCCGCGGACGCGGCGCGCTACCCGGGCGAGCTCTTGACGATGCCCTGGAGCGAGCTTCGCGCACTCGCCGAGCGCGGCATCGAGATCGGGTCGCACACGATTACGCACCCTCACCTGTCCCGGCTCTCGGACGGCGAGATCGAGCGTGAGCTGACCGAGTCGCGAGCGCAGTTCGAGGCGGAGCTGGGGCGACCGTGCAGGTTCCTTGCGTATCCCTACGGCGAGACGGACGGTCGCGTCGTCGCCGCCGCCAAGGCCGCCGGCTACGAGGCAGCGTGGGCCTTGCCGGGGCGGGAAGATCGCATCGACCGCTACGCGCTGCCCCGTGTCGGCATCTACCGAGGCGACGGCGCTCTCCGCCTGCGCCTCAAGACGACGGCCGCGGTCCGCGGGCAGGCCGCCCGCCTGCGGGTCACGTAGAGCCTCGCCTTCCCGCGGTATCTCACAAGCGAGGGTCGAGCCGCGGCCCCGCGGCGACGGCGTCGTCGTGCGGCCTCGCGGGCGCGCGCCTGGCGCTACGTCTCGATTTCCTCGAGCTGGATCGGGGCTCGTCGCGTGTGCTCGATCACGTCGGCGAGGATCCGGTCGAGGTCGAGGCTGGGTCTCCAGCCGATCGCGGCCGCGATCTTGTCGATCGACGGGCGCCGGTGCAGCATGTCCTCGATCCCCTGACCGTAGACCTCGTCGTACGGGACGAAGACGACCTCCGAGCGCGACCCGCTGCAGGTGAGGACGCGGTCGGCGAGGTCGAGGATGGAGATGCTCTCGGTCGACCCCACGTTGTAGATCTCGCCCGAGGTCGCGGGGTTGTTCATCACGCCCTCGAGGGCGCGGATCGTGTCCGAGACGTGGCAGAAGCAGCGCGTCTGCCCGCCGTCGCCGTGCACCTCGAGCGGCCGGCCGGCGAGCGCGCTCTGCACGAACCGCGGGACGACCATCCCGTACTGGCCACTCTGGCGGGGGCCGACCGTGTTGAAGAGGCGGACGATCACGCAGTCGAGGCCTCGCTCCTGGTGGTAGGCGAGCGCTAGGAACTCGTCCATGGCCTTGGAGTCGGCGTACGCCCAGCGCCTCACGGTCGTCGGGCCGTAGATGCGGCGCGCGCTCTCCTCGAGCGCCCGCTCCTCGCGGTGGTCGCCGTACACCTCCGACGTGGACGCGATCAGCACCCGCTTGCCGAAGCGGTTGCAGTGCTCGAGGACCACCTCGGTGCCCTGGACGTTCGTGACGATCGTCTGCACGGGTTGCTCCACGATCAGGCGCACGCCGACCGCGGCAGCGAGGTGGTAGACGACGTCGCACTTGTAGACGAGCTCGTTGACGACGGCCGGTGAGAGCACTGAGTCGACGACGAGATGGAAGTCGCGGCGGTCGCGCAGGTGCTGCACGTTCTGGATCGAGCCGGTCGAGAGATCGTCGAGCGCGAACACCTCGACGCCCTCGTCCAGCAGGAGCTCTGAGAGGTGCGACCCGATGAAGCCGGCGCCGCCTGTGACGAGGGCCTTCACGCGCTGCAGGCTACAAGAGCAGTCTGCCGATTTCGCCCGGCGCGCCCGGCCCGGCCGGTGCGTCGGCGGCGAGTCAGCGACGCTCGGCCCGCTCGAGGGCCTCCTCGATGAACGGGTCGCGCGGGTCGAGTCTCCTCGCGATCCGCAGCGTCTCGCGCGCGTCCTGCCGGCGCCCTGCGTCGAGGTAGGCGACGCCGAGCAGGTACTGGAGGGCGGCCGACTCGGGCTCCTGGCCGACGGCCTCCTCGAGCGGCGGGATCTTCTCCGCAGGCGTGCGCGCGAGGGCAGCTCGGATCACGAAAGGCTCCACGGAGAGCGGGTCGAGGCGATGGGCCCACCGCAGGTCGCGGGCCGCGTCGGGCGCGCCGGAGAGGGCCTGGGAGGTCAATTTCGAAGCGATCCAGGGCGGCGCGAAGGCCACCAGCGAGACGACGACCGCCGCGATCGCCGCCGGACGGATGCTCCGCGTGCGTAGAGGCTCGCCGTCGTCGGATGAAGCCCCGATCCCAAGCAGCAGGATGAACGGCAGCGTTACGGCAGGGAAGGTCCAGATCCAGTCGCCGGAGGCGTGGACGAGCCAGTAGACCCCGCCCGCGAGCGCCGCCGCCGCCGGCACGCGTCGGCGCCTCGCGCGTCTGGTGGCGAGGACGAGCGGGAAGCCGATCGCCCCGCCGAGCAGGGCGAGCCCGACCGCCCCCTCCTCCATCAGCAGCTCGATCGGAAGCGAGTGCGCCCTCGCCGGAGTCTCCGGGCTGCGACGCTTCTGCAGGTAGACGGGCCCGAAAGAGCGCGCACCGGCGCCGGCGACGGGGGCCTCGCGAAACTCGTTCAGCGAGACGCGCCAGAAGTCGTAGCGATTCGACCCGAGCGAGAGGAGGTGCGTGCTCGTGCGCTCGTCGCCCGACGGGAGCTTCTTGAACGCCCGCCACTGGCGTCCGGCGAAGCCGCCGGGGTCGTCGACCGCGACGAGGAACGTCGCGGCGCCCGCCACGGCCGCGACGGCGACCAGCGCCGCGACGACCCACCCGGCCAGCCTCCGGGCCGCGCGCGAGATCTCGATCCTCACGTCGAGCAGGGCGTACAGGAGGCCGATGCCCGTGGCCACGCCGGCCAGGGCGAGGAGCCAGACCCCTGCGTTGTGGATCGCCGACGCCGTCGCGGCGTCCCCCTCCGCCCGGAACGGCTCGGTCAGGGGCCAGAAACCGGCGGCCACGAGGGCGGCGGCGACGGCCGTGGGCACCAGCACCCGCAGACGCGGGGGGCAGAGCGCGAAGAACACGATCGTCGACGCGGCGAGCGCGATCACGCCGCCCTTGCTCTGCGCGAGCAGCCCGCCGGCGAGCAGGGCCGTGGCCCCCCCGACGGCGAGCGCGCGCAGGAGCGGGTGCGCCTGCCGCCGTGCCGCCAGGGTCACCGCCGGCCAGAAGGCCACCAGCAGGATCGCGGCCTGAGCGTTCGCGTAGTCGATGGGGAACGAGAGCCGGCCCTCCTCGAACAGCTCGAGTGGCCTGGCAGAGACGATCAGCTCGACCGCGGTCGCCACGGAGAGGCTCGCCATTCCAAGGACGAGCACGGCCATGGCCATGAGCCG
The DNA here is from genome assembly GCA_013695295.1 of Actinomycetota bacterium. Classification (GTDB taxonomy): domain Bacteria; phylum Actinomycetota; class Thermoleophilia; order Gaiellales; family Gaiellaceae; genus JACDAS01. The sequence continues at coordinate 10,300 of JACDAS010000249.1, forward strand.
GTCGGACGGGCTCCGAAGCGTCAAGATCGGGACCGCGAACGCCGTCGCGTAGAACGCTGTCAGCAGCGCCTCGTCCCGGGCGAGCGACGGGACGGGCGACCACGTCAGCGAGAGGCCGGCCCACACGGCCAGCGCAAGCAGCAGGCCGAGCCCGAGGAGCGCCTCCCGGTCGGGGCGGACGGCGACGCGCGAGAACAGGATCGTCGCGAGCACGAGCGCCGCGAGCACGGCGTAGGCGAGCCAGTCGGCCGCCGCGATGCTCCCGTGCTCGCGCCAGGCCATCGCCCAGGCCGCGGCCACGAGCGCCGCTGTCGGCAGGACGCGAACAAGCGAGGAGGAGCCGCCGCCCGCGAGCGCGGGGGCTGGCGACCGGGCCTCGGGCTCGACCAGCGTCATCCGCCGCAAACGCTAGATGGTTGATCGGAAATTCGCGTACCCGCAGGGCCACCAGCTGCGCTGCGTGAATTTCCGATCAAGCATCTACGAGATGGCCGACCCGCCGGCGAGCGCCCCGGCGCCGTGCGGCGCCAGTCTCGCCCCGGCGTGACCCCCCAGGGCCTCGGGTAAGATGGGCTCAGGTCGGGAGCGCGACTACCGATCAGGGAGTCAAGCGCAAAGGGGGAAGAGGGTTGTTCGAACGTTTCACCGAACGGGCTCGTCAGGTGGTCGTGCTGGCCCAGGACGAGGCGCGCGCGCTCAAGCACAACTACATCGGCACCGAGCACATCTTGCTCGGCCTGCTCCGCGAGGAGGAGGGCCTTGCTGCCCGCGTCCTCGAGTCGCTCGACATCACGGTGGAGGAGGTTCGCGCCCAGGTCGCACGGA
>JACDAS010000042.1 GCA_013695295.1 Actinomycetota bacterium
ACCTGAAGGAGCGCCGCCCCGGGCTCAGGATCGTCGGCGCCGATCCGGAGGGCTCCGTCTACACGGCGAAGGACGAGCACGACGTGCACCCGTACCTCGTGGAGGGGATCGGCAAGGACGCGTGGCCGAAGACGATGGATCGCACGATCGTCGACGAGTGGGTACGGGTGTCCGATCGCGACTCGTTCCTGACCGCACGGCGACTCGCTCGGGAGGAGGGCCTCCTGGTCGGAGGCTCGGGCGGGACGACCGTCCACGCCGCCCTCGAGGTCGCCCGGCGCCTCGGCCCGGAGGCGACGATCCTGACGATCATCCCCGACTCCGGTCGCTCCTATCTGACGAAGTTCTACGACGACAACTGGCTGCTCGAGCACGGTTTCCTAGAGCGCCGCGCACCCGCGCCGACGGTCGAGCAGGTCCTCGGCGCGAAGCGCCTCGAGGAGACCGACGTCCCGGCGCTGATCACGATCGCAGCCCACCAGAAGGTCGGAGCCGCGATCGACCTGATGCAGCGCTACTCGGTCTCGCAGCTCCCCGTCGTCCGCGACGGCGAGGTCGACTCCCTCGCCGACGTGATCGGCTCGCTCCACGACCGCGAGCTCCTGGACCGCGTCTTCAAGAACGCCGACGCCCTGCACGAGGACGTCTCCTCGGCGATGCAGCCGCCGCTCGCCGCGATCGACGCGGACGAATCGCTCGACCAGGTCTTCGCGACCCTCACCGGGCGGACGAACGCCGTGGTCGTCGCCCGCGCCGGCCGCCCCGTCGGCGTGCTCACGCGCGCCGACCTGCTCGAGTACCTCGCGCACAACCGCTAGCGGGAGCAGTGCCCGCCCAGCGGTACCCGAGCGCCGGTAGTGCGCCGGTCTCGACGAGCGCCCGCTCGTGCGACTCGCTGGCCGGGTCGGTGAGCCAGCGATACAGGTAGGGCTCCCAGGTGAGCAGCCGCTCCTCGAACGCGGCGCGCACCGCGGCGAGGACGACGGCGGAGGGATGCAGGTCGCTGTGCGCCGCGCGCCACTCGTCCAGATCCTCAGGCCCGCCGGGATCCGCCCCGGTGGCTGCGAGCACGCGCCGCTGGCCGTCGTACCAGTCCTGGGCGACCGCGTCGAGCCGCTCCGGCGCGAACTCGTCGAGCACGAGGAGAGGCGCCAGGCGTGCCAGCTTGGCGACCGCAGGGCCGAGGGGATCGACGTGGTGGAGCACGCGCACGGCCACCGCGGCGTCGAAGGGCCCCGGCTCCTCGAGCTCCTCCAGCGTGACCGTACGGAAGAGCGCGCCCGCCGGCGCCCGCGGGTCGATCGCCAGCACGTCGTAGCCGGCAGCGTCGAGGGCTTGGGCTAGCTCGCCCCCGCCGCAGCCCACCTCGAGCACGCGCGCGGGCGGCGGCGGAAGCTGCGCGAGTACGAAGGCGTTGACGTCCACGTGGAGTCCGTGAGCCTTGCACAGCTGCGCCGCTACGTCGTCGGCCGGCAGGGCTACGCCGCGCGCTTTCGCCGCGGCGGCGCCGACGACGTCGAGGCGACCGTCCGCGGTCTCTCCTGCGTCCAGCTCGACTCGATCTCGACGGTCGACCGGAGCCACCGGCTCGCGCTCGGCTCCCGGATCGGCGCCTACCCCGCCGGCACGGTGCCCGGTCTGCTCGCTGCGGGGCGACTCTTCGAGTACTGGGCACACGAGGCGTGCCTCGTGCCGGTGGAGGACTGGCCGCTCTTCCGCTTCCGGATGGACGAGCTCCGCGAGACGGGCTGGTGGAAGTCCCTGCACACCGGGGATCCTGAGCTCCAAGGCAGGGTGCTCGCCGCGATCACCGAGCACGGCCCGCTCGGCTCGCGCGACTTCGAGGGCAGCGGCGGGGGTGGAATGTGGAACTGGAAGCCCGCAAAAGCGATGCTCGAGCGCCTCTGGTCCTCGGGCGACCTCGTGATCGCGAGCCGCCGGAACTTCCAGCGTCTCTACGACCTGCCCGAACGCGTCATCCCGGCGGCGCTGCTCGAGCAGCCGGCTCCGAGCGAGGCGGAGTGGCTGCGCGGCCTGATCGTCCGCGCCGTGCGAGCGCGCGGCGCGCTGACGAACTTCGGCGTCCGCGAGCACTGGCGGCTGAAGGGCGGGGCCGGCCGTCTCGAGCCCCACCTCGCGGCGCTCTGCACCGCAGGCCGGGTCCGCCGCCTCGAAGTCGCCGACGGCGGGGCGCCCGTCTACGTGCCGGCGAACGTTGCGCTCGACGGCGCGCCGTCGGCGGCGGTGCTGCTCTCCCCCTTCGACAACCTGCTCTGGGACCGCGCGTTCACCGAGCGCCTCTTCGGCTTCCACCACCTGATCGAGGTCTACAAGCGAGACCACGAGCGGATCTACGGCTACTACGTGCTGCCCTTCCTCCTCGGGGACCGGCTCGTCGGTCGAGCGGACCTGAAGGCCGACCGGAGCGAGCGCGCCCTCCGTTTGCGGGCGTTCCACGTGGAGCCGGGCGTTCGTCCCTCCGCGCGGCTCGCCGCCGGGCTGGAGCGCGCGCTCGCGCGGCTGGCTCGCACGCTGGGATTGGAACGGGTCGACCGCCGGTAGAATCGGGTTCGATGGCCTCGCTTTTCGTGATGCTCAAGGTCGCCCGGCGCGCCGAGAAGCTCGCCCGGGAGCACACGGACGAGATCGAGCGCGGGATCCGGAAGGTCGCGAAGACCGTGGACGAGCGGACGGGCGGAAAGCATTCGGAGAAGATCGGCCAGGCGGAGGCGAAGGCCGGTGCGCTCGTCGCCCGCCTCGGGCCGAAGCAGCCCGCGAACGCGGCGCCCGAGCCGCCCCCGCCCGAGCAGCCGCCGCAGCCGAGCTGATCCAGCTCACCGCCGCCGAGGCCCGCCGCATCGCGGTGCGGGCGCAGCTCCTCGACGGGAGCGCTCGCAGCGTACTCGAGACCGTCCAGCACCTCGGCTACCTGCAGCTCGACCCGACGAACGTCGTCGCCCGGACGGAGTTCCTCGTCCTCTGGAGCCGCCTCGGCCCCTATGACCGAAACGAGCTCGCTCGCCTGCTCTGGGAGGAGCGCTCGCTCTTCGAATGGCGCGCCTTCCTCTACCCGGTGGCCGACCTGCCGCTCTACCGCTCGCGGATGCGCCGCTTTCCGATCGGCGAGGGAGGCTGGCAGCGGCGGGTGCGCGCGTGGTTGCGGGCGAACGCCCGCTTCCGCCGTTACGTCCTCGACGAGCTTCGCCGGAACGGGCCGCTTCGCTCCCGCGACCTCGAAGACCGCAGCACCGAGCCCTGGAAGTCGACGGGCTGGACCGGGAACCGGAACGTCGGGCAGATGCTGGAGTTCCTCTGGGCGCGCGGCGAGCTCGCGACCGTCGGGCGCGCGGGCAGCCAGCGGGTCTGGGACCTCGCGGAGCGGTGGTATCCGCCCGGGGAGGCGCTTCCCGATGCGGAGGCCGACGCGGAGCTCGAGCGCCGCCGCCTGCGCTCGCTCGGAATCGATCGCCGCGGGCCGGGTGCGCCCGTGCAGATCCGAGGCGCCGACGGCGAGTGGCGCGCCGACCCGGAGGCGCTCGACCGGCGGGGCGAGGCGCTGCCGCGTCGCACCACCCTCCTCTCCCCCTTCGACCGGCTGATCCACGACCGCGACCGCACCGAGGCGCTCTTCGGCTTCCGCTACCGGCTGGAGATCTACGTCCCGCGCGCGAAGCGCGAGTACGGGTACTTCGTGCTGCCCGTGCTCCAAGGCGACCGGCTCGTCGGCCGGATCGACCCCGAGCACGACCGGCGTGCCGGCGTCCTTCGGGTCAACGCCGTTTACTGGGAGCCCGGGGCCCGTGCGGTGTCGCTGAAGCGGACGCTAGAGAGCCTCGCGCGCCTCGTCGGCGCGCGGGAGGTATCGGCCTGACTCGCGCTCGCGAGCCTCGCGCTCGGCCCGCCCGCCGGCCAGCTCACGGAGGTTGCGAACCGTCTCCTCGATGTGGCGGTTCCACGCTTCTCGCTCCTCCTTACTCCTCCAGTCCTTCTTCTTCCCCATCCGCCAACAGCCTCCTGATGTCGTCGAGTGCCACAACGATGTCGGCGAGCGCGCCGATGATCGCGGTGACTTCATCACGGTAGATCAGCGGTTCCTCCACGGCAAGATCGTCCCGCGCCGCCTGACGCGCGCAAGAGGCTCGCTCGGACACGGCCGGTAGCATCGTTCCGATGGATTTCGAGACGCGCGCGATCCACGAGGGGCAGGAGCCGGATGCCGCGACCGGGGCGGTGACGACGCCGATCTACCAGACCTCGACGTACGTCCAGGAGGCGGTCGGCGAGCACAAGGGCTACGACTACTCGCGTGTCGCGAACCCGACCCGGACGGCGCTGCAGCTCTGTCTCGCCTCGCTCGAGGGCGCCGAGCACGGGGTGGCGTTCTCGTCGGGACTCGGCGCGACGACGACGGTGATGCACCTCGTCAACCCGGGCGAGCGGGTCGTCCTCGTCGCGGACGTCTACGGCGGCGTCTACCGGCTGACGTCGCAGGTCTACGAGCCGAAGGGCTACCTCTTCGACTACGTGCCAGCAGCCGAGATCACCACGAACCTCGCGGCGCACCTTGACGAGCGGACCCGGCTCGTCTGGATCGAGACGCCGTCCAACCCGATGCTCAACGTCGTCGACATCCGCGCTGCGGCCGACGCGGCCCACGCCGCCGGCGCCATCCTCGTCGTCGACAACACCTTCGCGACGCCGTACCTCCAGCAGCCGCTCTCGCTCGGCGCCGACATCGTGGTGCACTCCACGACCAAGTACCTCGGCGGCCATTCGGACGTGGTGGGCGGGTTCGCCGCGACGAGTGACCCGACGATCGCCGAGCGCCTCTACTTCCTCCAGAAGTCCCTCGGCGCCGTACCCGGCCCGTTCGACTCGTGGCTCGTCCTGCGCGGGATCAAGACCCTCGCCATCCGGATGCGCCAGCACTGCGAGAACGCGCGCAGGATCGCCGCGTACCTCGACTCGCACGACGCCGTCGAGCAGGTGCTCTACCCTGGCCTCGCGGGCCATCCCGGCCACGAGATCGCGGCGCGGCAGATGCGGGACTTCGGCGGGATGATCTCCTTCCTGGCCGCCTCGGAAGCCGAAGCGGTCGAGCTCGTCGCTCGCACGCGGATCTGGAAGCTCGCGGAGAGCCTCGGCGGGGTGGAGAGCCTGATCGAGCACCCCGCGCGGATGACCCACGCCTCGACCGCCGAGGCCCCCTTCGCGGCTCCGCGAAACCTCGTTCGCCTCTCCGTCGGGATCGAGTCGGTCGACGACCTGATCGCCGATCTCGAGACCGCACTCGTCCGCTCCGCAGCGTCCGCGCAAACGCAGTAGCTTCCCGCGGGCCGCCGTCGGCCCACTGGAGGAGAGGCGTTGAAGGACGCTCGGGTGCCGATCGACCTGTGCCATCAGACACAGAGCGTTGTCGCCGCCTACCTCGTCGAGACGGACGACGGCCCGGGCCTCTTCGACTGCGGCCCCGCGAGCACGGTGCCGGCGCTGGAGGCGGGCCTGCGCGACCGGGGCCTCGAGCTCAGAGACCTCCGGCACCTGCTGCTCTCGCACATCCACTTGGACCACGCCGGCGCCGCCGGGACGCTCGTCCGCAAGCACCCGGGCCTGCAGGTGCACGTCTCGGCGATCGGCGCGCCCCACGTCGTGGACACGGCGAGGCTGGAGCGAAGCGCGCGGCGGCTCTACGGCGAGGCCTTCGAGCCGCTCTGGGGCGAACTCGCGCCCGTACCCGAGCAGAACGTCCACGTCGTCGGCGAGCGGGTGGTCGGCCTGGAGTGCTTCCCGGCGCCGGGCCATGCCTCCCACCACGTCTGCTACCTCGACGCGGACGGAACGCTCCTTGCGGGCGACGCCACCGGCGTACGCATCCAGCCGGGGCGCCACGTCTGCCCGGTGTCGCCGCCGCCGGACGTGGACGTCGAGGCCTGGTACCGCACGCTGGACGAGATCGAGCGACGGGCTCCCGAGCGACTCGCGCTGATCCATTTCGGCGTCGTCGACGATCCCGCCGAACACCTGCTCCGGCTGCGGGAGGAGCTCGGTCGCTGGGCCGAGCGGGTGCGCGGCGGGATGACGGAGGAACAGTTCGTGGCGGCGGGCAGGCACGACCTGCTCGAGGCCGCCGAAGCCGAGGCTCCCTGCTACGAGCGCGCCGCGCCCTTCACGCACTCGTGGCTCGGCCTCCGGCGCTACTGGGACCGGCGCGAGCGGCACTAGTGCTCCGGTCCAGAAGCCGTTGACGCAACCGATCCCCGAGCCAGCTGGCCTCGGACCGCGGTTCGGCGCGCTCGCGGAGCGAGAGTTCCGGCTGCTCTTCCTCGGCCGCGTCGTCTCCTTCTTCGGCAACGCGATCGCGATCGTCGCGCTCGCCTTCGCGGTCCTCGACCTGACGGGGTCGCAGTCGAAGCTCGGCCTCGTCCTCGCCGCCCGGGCGCTGCCGCAGGTCGTGTTCCTGCTGGTCGGAGGCGTCTGGGCCGACCGCCTGCCGCGGAACCTGGTCATGGTCGGCTCGAACCTCGTCAGCGCCGCAGCCCAGGCGCTCGTCGCCTTCGTGCTCCTGACGGGCACCGCGGAACTGTGGCACCTGATCGCGCTGCAGGCGATCGGGGGAGCGGCGTCGGCCTTCTTCTTCCCGGCCTCGAGCGGCGCCGTCCCGCAGACCGTCTCCCCGGCCCGGCTCCAGGAGGCAAACGCCCTGCTCAGGCTCTCGATCAACGCGACGACGATCGGTGGCGCGGCGGCGGGAGGCCTGCTCGTCGCCGGCGTCGGGCCGGGCTGGACGATCGCGATCGACGCCTGCACCTACCTCCTCGGCGCCGCCTTTCTCGCGCCGATGCGACTTCGCGCCGCTGCCCGAGCCGTCGCGGGCAGCAGCTTCCTCCGCGAGCTCATCGAGGGCTGGAACGAGTTCCGCTCGCGGACGTGGCTCTGGGTGATCGTCGTCGAGTTCGCCTTCCTGAACGCGGCCGCGAACACGTCGTTCGCAGTCCTCGGCCCGACCGTGGCGAAGCGGGACCTCGGCGGGCCGGCGGCCTGGGGGGCGATCCTGACCGGAGAGGCGGTGGGGCTCGTGCTCGGCGGTCTGCTGGCCCTCCGCATCCGGCCCGCGCGGCCACTCCTCGTCGCGAGCGGCGCAATCGTCCTGCTGGCGCCGCCGTTCGCCCTCCTCGGCCTTGGCGCTCCCGTGGCCGCGATTGCCGGAGCGGCGGTGATCGGGGGAATCGGAATCGAGATCTTCGGCGTCCTCTGGGACACGACGATGCAGCAGCAGATTCCGGCCGAGGCGCTCGCGCGCGTCTATTCCTACGATGCGCTCGGCTCCTTCGTCCTGATGCCGATCGGCTTCGCCGTCGTCGGCCCGATCTCGAACGTCGTCGGCATCTCCGCCACGCTCTACGGCGTCGCGGCCCTCATCGTGGTCTGCGTCGGGCTGATCCTGACGATCGGGGACGTGCGGACACTCGGGCGGCGGGAGGCACCGCCGACGGTCTCTAGACCGTGACCGTCTTCTCGACCGCCCGCCCCCGGTAGCCCTCGCCGAGTGACTCGAGGAGCTTCTGCTCCAGCTCGCCGGTCTCGGCCAGCTCCTGGACGATGTCAGCGCCTCCGATCAGCTCGCCGCCGACAAACACCTGGGGGATGGTCGGCCAGCCCGAGAGTGCGGAGAGCTCCTGGCGGATCTGGGGGTCGGGCATGATGTCGACCGCGGTCACCGGAGCCCCGGCCTCGCGCAGCGCCCGGAGCGCCCGCTCCGAGTTGCCGCACATGATCAGCTGCGGCGTGCCTTTCATGAACAGGGTCACGGGCTCGGTCTTGATGAGCTCGTCGATGCGGGTTCGAAGCTGGGTCATCGCGTTCCTCTCGTTCGGATGCGGAGCTCGTGGATCGTGCCGTCGCCGAGCGGGCCCGAGAGCGCGTCGTAGACGAGCCGGTGCTGGTCGACCAGCGTCAGGCCGGCGAGCCGGGGGTGCGTGACCGTGACCTGAAAGTGGTCGCCTCCGCCCGTGCGGTCAACGACCTCGAGCACCGGGGCGTCCGGAAACGCCTGCTCGAGCAGGACCCTGAGGCTAGTCGCAGCGGACACGCCCTCATCGTAGCGGCGCCTTCCCGCTCGACAGGCGCACCCCGGGCCGGGCAATCTCTACTCACCTTGTAGAAAAGTCGAAAGATCAGGAGACCCGATGACGAGAATTAGCATCGCTTTGACACTGATCGTGCTCGTCATCGCGGCGGGTGCGGCCGGGGCAAGAGGCGCTCGAGGTCGCTGACGAGGTGGTCGTGATGAATGCCGGCAGGATCGAGCAGGTCGCGGCCCCGCGCGAGTTGTACGAGCGCACCCGCGAACGAGTTCGTGATGGAGTTCATCGGGGCGGTCAACAGGGTCGGCCAGACGTTCGTCAGGCCGCACGACCTCGAGCTCTCCCTCGAGCCGAACGGGACGACGGAGGAGTGCTGGTCGAGCGGCTCGTCCACCTCGGCTTCGAGGTGCGGGCGGACCTCGTCCGCGCCGACGGGGCCCACCTCTCGGCGCAGCTGACGCGCGAGCAGACTCAGGCGCTCGAGCTGGCGCCAGGGCAGATCGTCTTCGTGCGGCCGACCCACGAGACGACCTTCACCACCTGACCCCGCCGGTCAGGGGACTGCCAAGGCGTCGGGCTCGGCGGTCAGCTCGGGGATCGCCGGAGGTGGTGTCCGGCCGCAGCTCACCCGCTGCGACGGACTCGAGCACCGATCGGGTGCCTGTTACCAGGCCAGGGCTCGACGGGCGTGGCCGAGGTGCCTGGCACCCAAGCAAGGCTCGAACGGACGTGGCCGAGCACCGACAGGTGCCTGGCACCCAAGCAGGGCTCGAACGGACGAGCGTGATGCCGCGGGCGGACGTGGCCGGGTGCCAGGCACCGGCGAGCTCCCGGAAGGCGGCACTCCGACACGGACCTGCACATCTCGACGCCCCGTACGCCGAGATGCCTATCGAGGTCAGCGGTCCTACCGGGGTCATGTCCAGTACGGACCCGGCCGGGTGCCTGGCACCGGGTCATGTCTCTTCCCGCCCGGACTCCGACCCAGACTTCGCGGAGGGGCTCCGACGAGCCGACGTACTCGACTGCGTCGGGCGGTACCCCGCGTACGTTCGCGAGCGGCACCTCGACGACCCTGAGCACCTCGGCGAGCGTGATCTCGCTTCCCGGCCGCGCCAGCCAGTAGCCGCCCTCCGCCCCGCGCTGGCTCTGCACGAGCCCCGCGTGGCGAAGCTCGAGCAGGATGTTCTCGAGGAACCTGAGCAGGATCGCCTGCGCCTGGGAGATCCGCTCTCCCTTCACCGGCCCCGTCCCCTCCGCGGCCGCGAGCTCGACGGCGGCCCTGACGGCGTAGTCGGCCTTGGCCGAGACGCGCACTCGCCGGCCTATGCGCCGGCCCGCTGCTGCATCGCGAGCCGGTAGGCGTCCACGTAGTCGGCGACCATCCGCTCGGTCGCGAAGCGCTCCTCCGCGTAGCGGCGGCACTCGAGCGGATCCAGCCGGTCGGCCTTCTCGAGCGCCGCGGCCATCTCGCGGTAGTCATCGACGACGATCCCGGTGACGCCGTGCTCGACTACCTCCGGGACGGCCCCGCGGCGCGTCGCGATCACGGGCGTCCCGCACGCCATCGACTCGATCATCACGAGGCCGAACGGCTCTTCCCAGTCGATCGGGAAGAGGGTTGCGCGGGCGTCCTGGAGGAGCTCGACCTTCTCGCCGTGGGTCACCTCGCCCAGGTACTCGATCCGGTCGCTCAGATGCGGCTGCACGAACTGGCGGAAGTACTCGTGCTCCTTCGGCTCGCGCAGCTTCCCCGCGATCTTGAGCGGCAGCCCCGTCTCCGTGGCGACGGCGACGGCTCGGTGGCAGCCCTTGTCGTGGCTCATGCGGCCGAGGAAGAGCAGGTACTCGCCGCGATGGGGCTGGCAAGGGTAGAGCGAGAAGTCGATCGCGTTCAGGATGTTCGCGAGCCACGGCAGATCGGGCTTCGGCTTGCGCTGATTGAGCGAGACCGAGATCAGGCCAACCTGCGGGGAGACGCGGGCGATCTGCTCGTAGATGACGCCGCCCTCGCCGTCGAGCGGGCCGTGGATCGTGTGCACGACGGGAGTCCGCAGTGCGCCTCCGAGTGCCGCTGCCGGGAGGCCCGAATGGTCGTTGACGATGTCGAACTCGTCCGCACGCTCGTAGCAGGCGAGGGCGTGGTGGAGCTCGGGGAGCGAGCGGCCGATCAGCTCGCTCGGCGCCTCGGGGTAGACGGACGAGAGGGTCGCCGTCGTGCGGGAGTCCCCGGAGGCGAAGAGCGTCACGTCGTGACGGGCCGCGACGAGGCCGTCTGCAAGCAGAGCGACGATCCACTCGATCCCGCCGTAGCCCGTCGGGGGAACCGGGAACCAGACCGGCGAGAGCAGGGCGATCCGGAGCCGGGTCCCGTTCACTTCACGCCGGCTCCACGCTGACGCCGCCCTTCTCGACGCGCACGTCCCAGACGCGCCCGAACGCCCGGATCCCGGTCAGGCGGAGGTTGCCGACCCAGGCCGGCAGCTCGGGAGGCGCGACCGTCTCGAGCACCTGTCGTCTGCGGTCTGGGCGGAGCCCGAGGAGCGTCTGGAGCAAGAGCACCGGAGTGCCGGCAGCCCACGCCTGCGGCCGGGCAGCGGTCGGGTAGGCGATCGGAAAGGGCGTGTCGGCCCGGGCCATGCCGGCGAACACCTCCGGCAGCTGATAGTCCCAGTAGCCCGCCGCCTCCAGCATCCTCTGGGCGATCTTCTGCGCTTCGGGCCAGCGGCCGTACCGGGCGAGCCCGCAGGCGATCAGGGAGTTGTCGTGGGGCCAGACCGTGCCGTTGTGGTACGAGAGCGGGCTGTAGGCCGCGTCGGCGCTCGACATCGTCCGCACCCCCCAGCCGGACCAGAGGTGCGGCCCCATCAGCGCGTCCGCGAGCGCGTCGACCCGCTCCGACGGAACGATCCCGCTCCAGAGCAGGTGACCCATGTTCGAGCACATCGAGTCGACGGGTTGCTTGTCCCCGTCCAGCGCGAGAGCGTAGAAGCCGCCGCGATCTTCGACCCAGAACTGCTCGTCGAACCGCCGCTGCAGGTCCGCCGCCTCGGCCTCGAGCCGATCGGCGAGCGGGCGATCGCGCCAGACCTCCCGCGCAAGCTCCGCCAGTCGCCGCTTGGCGTCGTAGACGTACCCCTGCACCTCGCAGGGCGCGATGGGGCCGGCGGCAGTGCGGCCGTCCGAGAAGCGTTGCGAGTCGTGCGAATCCTTCCAGGACTGGTTGTCCAGCCCTCGGGTGCTCTGCTTCTCGTACTCCACGAACCCGTCGCCGTCGCGGTCGCCGTGCGTGTCGATCCACTCGAGCGCCCGGAGCGCCGGCTCCTTGAGGCCGCGGACGAACAGGGCCTCGTCCGTCCAGCGCCAGACCTCCGAGAGCAGCACGAGGAAGAGTGGCGTCGCGTCGACGGTGCCGTAGTACGCGGGAAACCACTCCTTTGCGGCCTTGCCCTGGCGGACCTCGTGCACGATCTTGCCGGGCTCGGCGTCGATGTCGGGGTCGAGCTCCGTTGCCTGGAGCCCGGTGAGGACGTCGAGGGCGCCGCGGGCGAGCTCGGTGCCGAACAGGAGGGTCTGGAGCGAGGTGATGATCGTGTCCCGCCCGAAGACGGTCATGAACCACGGCATCCCTGCGGCCGGGAGCTTCTCGTAGCCGGATCCGCGCATCCGCAATGAGGCGAGGTCCGAGACGGCCTGGTCGAAGGAGTGCACGAGACGATCCCAGTCGCCCCGGAGCTGCGGCACGCGGAGCTGCCACTCGGAGAGCGAGTCCTTGATCCGCGCAAGCTCCTCGCCGAAGCGCCGTCGCGCCGTCACGGGGACGACCTCGAGCCCGTCGAGCGAGGGGACGACGTCGACCCGGAGCGCCCAGCGCTCGCGCGGCGCGAGCTCGATCCGATACGTCACGCAGCCGCCGTCGATCTCGCCTCGCTCGGACAGGATTACCTGCGTGCGGCCGCTCTGGCCGTCGCCGTCCTCGAACAGGAGCTGGTTCTCGGACTGGTCGAAGCGGGCGGCCCGAAGCGGCGGCAATGCCTTGGCGTGCAGCGGATCGCCGAGCGCGAAGTCGCGGTCCTTGACCGTGAAGATGTCCGCGAAGTCGGTCCCGAACTCGAGTGCAAGCTCGAACGACACCCGCTCCATCGACTGGTTCTGGACGGCGAGCCGGTCCTGCATCCCCTCGCCCACGAAGCGCTCGCGCGCGATCGAGAGCGCGTCCTGCTGGAGCCCGCCGGCCAGCGGGTTCCGCAGGTAGAAGGCGGCCGAGAAATACTCCACCTTGTCGGAGGAGAGACGGAGCGGCTTGCGGCCGTTCACCGTCAGGCGCATCAGCGACAAGAAGCGGGTGTCCTGCGCGAAGAGGCCGCTCGTCTCGGCCTCGACGTCGCCGTTCTCGTCGCAGATGCAGAAGGTCGAGCCTTCGAGGATCGTCAGGGTCATGCCGAGTCGCGGTGGATGCGGGCACCGCTCGACTGGGCCAGCGCCTTGACGACGATCTCGTCGACGTTCACGTGTGGGGGGCGGGTCAGCGCGAAGAGCACGCACTCGGCGATGTCGTCGGGTCGCATCGGCGTCAGGCCCTCGTAGACGGCTTGCGCCTTCGCGCTGTCCCCACGGAAGCGGACGAGCGAGAACTCGGTCTCGACGAGCCCGGGGTCGACGGTCGTGATCCGGATCGGCCGGCCGAGCAGATCCTCGCGGAGGGCGTAGGTGAAGCCTCGGACGGCGAACTTGGAGGTGACGTAGAGGGCGCCGTTCGGGTAGGCCTGACGGCCCGCCACCGAGCCGAGGTTGACGATGTGGGCGCCGTCGGCGAGGTGGGGCAGGCAGAGCCGAGTGAGCCGGATCAGCCCGTTCACGTTCGTCTCGAGCACCGTCCGCTCGTCGACCTCCGAGCTCGCGTCGAAGGGCTCGCGGCCGAGACCGAGCCCCGCAGCGTTCACGAGGACGTCGAACCCGCCGAGATGCTCTCGCGCAGCCTCGACGAACGCCTCGCAGCTGGCCGGGTTGGTGACGTCCAGCTCGAGCGCGGCGACCTTGCCGAGGTCCCGCACGCGCTCGACCCGCCGCGCACCGCCCACGACCGTCGCCCCCGCGGCAGCGAGCGCCCGGGCGGTCGCGGCTCCGATCCCGCTCGATGCCCCGGTGACGACGGCGCGCCTGCCGCTGAGATCTCCGCGCAAGCTCGACAATCTAGACGCTTGATCGGAGATCAGAGCAGCGGGCTGGCGCCCGACAGCGGCACGAGCTCGGGCGCGGCGTGCTCGACCTGAAGGGTCGTGTGCCGGAGGCCGAATCGCTCGGCCAGGAGCGTCTCTAGCCCCCGGCGGACGCCGTGGCAGTCCACACCCCGCTCGACCAGCACGTGGGCCGACAGTGCCGGGAAGCCGCTCGTGACCGTCCAGACATGCAGGTCGTGCACGCCGACCACGCCCTGGCCGGCGAGCAGCGCCCGGCCCACGGCTCCCGGATCGATGTCCGCCGGGGCGAGCTCGAGCAGGATCGCCGAGGCTTGACGGACGAGCGACCAGCCGGCCCAGAGGATCAGCGCGGCGACGGCGAGGCTCGCGAGCGGGTCGAAGCGATCCCAGCCGGTGACGAGGATGAGCGCGCCCGCGACCGCGGTGCCGGCGAACGCCGCGAGGTCGGTCGCAAGGTGCAGGAACGCGCCCCGGACGTTGAGGCTCGAGCGGCTGCCGCGGGCGAGGAGCATTGTCGCCACGAGGCTGACGGCCATCCCGGCGAGCGCCACGACCGCGACGACCCCGCCCCGCACCTCGGGCGGCGAGACCAGCCTGCGCACCGACGCGTAGACGATCCAGCCGCCGACGAGCAGGAGCGTGATCCCGTTCGCCTGCGCGGCGAGGATCTCGAGCCGCCGGAACCCGTAGGTCCAGCGTCCGCGGGCGGGACGAGAGGCCATCGTCGCGGCCGCGAGGGCGAGCGCGAGCGCCCCCACGTCGGTCAGCAGGTGCCCCGCGTCAGCGAGGAGCGCCAGGGAGCCCGCGAGCACGCTCGCGACGAGCTCCGCGACCGCAAGGGCCGCAATCAGTGCGAGCGCGGCACCGAGGGCACGCCGGTCCGCTCCGGCCACCCGGCTGTGGTCGTGGCCGTGGTGGGAAGCCATCGAGCCGAAGCGTACGCTCAGGTCGCCGGCCCACCTCCGACCAGGTCTCGGCGCTCAAACGCCGGGCTACGAGGGTGCTCCACCCGCGCGATCAGCAGGATGCCGGTTGGCGAACCGACTTCAGGTGCGCGACGAAGGACCCGCGACCTCAACGAACGGGAGATGTGCTGAAGATCAGCCGGATTTATCTCGTGGCGCTGCTGTCGCTAGGGGCTCTTGCGGTAACGGGAACAGCGCTTGCGGCGCACAACGGCAACAACAAGGCAGACCTAAGCGGTGCCGGTGGCGTGACCGGGGTCGCGGTCGTCAACTACTCCGAGGGCCAGGGCACCTTCAACG
>JACDAS010000258.1 GCA_013695295.1 Actinomycetota bacterium
CGACCGCCTCGAGCCGCTTGCGGTGACGGTGGACGATCGCCACCGCCGTCTTGACCTTCGTCTTCTTGCCGACACGCTCGCTGTTGACCGAGAACGTGAGCCGGCCCGGCTGCACGTTCGAGACCCGCACCTTCACGGAGTTGGGCCCGCGCGTCGTCGTCACCTTCAGCGGCGGGGCGGCCGCCGAGGCGATGCTTCGGCCCCGCGGCACCAGCTTGACGTTTGCGATCGTGAACCGGTCGCCGGGCTTCGTCCAGCTGGTCACCAGCTCGATCGTCGCGGCCTCTGCGGGAATGCCGGCGCTGTGCGGCCGCTTCTCGCCCTTGGCGGCGAAGGGGTCGGAGACCCCGATCGTGTCGGAGATGAAGTGCTGCGCGTATCGCCCGCCCGAGCCGGAATCCTTGCCGAGGCGGTCGACGAGGTCGAAGCGCGAGGCGACCACGAACGTCCGACCCTTGTCGGAGTACACCTTCCCGGCGCGGGTGATCGCCGCCTCGTAGCGGAGCGAGTTCGCGCTGAGCGCCCAGGCGTACCCGGAGAGAATGTAGTCGGGAGGGAAGACGATCGAGTTCGGGAAAGTCCGTGACTTGAAAATCGCGCACGCCGCCGTGCTCGAGCCCCCCTTGCCGGAGAAGGTGCCGAGGATCTTCGTCTTACCGTGGGCAATCGCGAAGGCGCCCTCCACGCTCAGCACCGGGCCGGGAGGAAGCCCGAGCGCACCCAGCCGGCCGGAGAGCGACTGGCGGCCGACCTTCACCTCGGCAGCGGCGCCGAAGCCGCCCCGGTACGGCCCGATCGAGGCCCCCGAGGCGTCCTCGAAGCGAAGTGTTGCCCCGCCCGGGCCGCAGACCTTCTCGGGCGCCGGGCGCACCGGCAGGAAGCCGGCGAAGACCTCGCCGGTGAGCGGCAGGACCCGATCGAGATCGAGCGTGTCTTGCCCGGACGCGGGCGGGGCGGGCGGCGCGACGCCCTGGGGGGCTCCGAGGACGGTCACGTCGGTCGCAGGCGCGGGAGCCGCGAGCGGGCCCTGCACGACCGTGCCGGTGACGAAGTCGAGCCGGTAGAGAGCGCCGGTCTGCGTCAGGGCCCAGAAGCTCGCGCCGTCCGGCGCCAGGTCGAGCCCGACCCAGCCGGCGGCCCCCGGGACGGCGTACGTGCGCTGCGTCTTCCCGTCGGCGCCGACCCGCCTGATCTCGCGCCCGCCCGCGGGCACTACGAGCATGCTCGAGTCCGGCAGCAGGCGAATCTTGGCGACGCTCGTGCCGCTCAGCAGATCCGGGAGGACCACCAGACGGCAGGCGTCCACGCGCCCGACTCCGAGCTGGCTCGAGTAGAACACGGTGCAGCCGTCGGAGGCCGCCTCGACGTCAGTCACGGGCGCGGGCACGAGGAAGAGGCCGACGAGCTCCTCGCCGCTGCCCTTGTTGGGGTTCTGCTTGAAGATGTAGAGCTGGTTGATCAGAGCGCCGTGCGACACGGCGGGGTACTCCCTCCCGTTCGCGCCCAGCCCGACCGCCGTGGTGCGCTTCGCCACGTCGTCCGCGACGAAGAAGAACTGCTCGATCCCCGAGGGGTCGTAGACGCGCAGGACGAGCGGGTCGTGGACGGCGTAGAGCGGCAGCGAGCCCCCGCCTGGCCTGAACGCGGCCGCGGTCACGCGGGTTCCCGGCGCCTCCAGCTGGCCGGCGGTCGTGCCGTCCGGACGCAGCCAGCGCATGCCCGGACCGGTGACGACGAGATCGCCTGGCGCGAACGTGGCAGCCGGCGCGGCGGTCGAGCCCGGCGCGGCCGCGAGCAGGAGCGCGGCGCCAAGGCCGACCGCGAGCAGGCCGATCTTCGACATGTGGGCCGCCCTCACGCGCTCATTCTGGCCGCCCGGGCAGCCGGCGTCCACCCGGAACCGACGAGACGGCAAGGGTCGCCTGCTCGCGCCGCCCGCGCGGTCGCCCCCGGGCCGCTCCTTCCGGCGCCTCCGGCTCCGGTGCGAACCCGCGCTCTATCCTGCCCGCGTGCGGCTCTACCTCGTTCGCCACGCCGAGGCCGCCCCCGGCGAGCCCGACGCGCTCCGCCCGCTGACGGCCGCGGGAAGGGAGGCGGCGCGGGCGCTCGGAAAGCAGCTCGCGGCGGAGGGCCTCCGCCTCGACGCGGTGCTGACGAGCCCGCTCCTGCGGGCACGGCAGACCGGAGAGGCGCTGGCGCGCGCCGCGGGAATCGCCTCGACCCCCGACGACCGCCTCGCACCCGGAGCGACGGCGGCGGACGTGCGGGCGGCGGTGGCGGGACGGGGCGACGTGGTCGCCGTCGTCGGCCACCAGCCGGACTGCTCGAGCATCGCCTCGGCGCTGACCGGCGGCCCCGAGCCGCCCTTCCCACCCGCCGGGATGCTCGCGATCGACGTCCAGACGTGACCGCCGCGGCCGTCTCGGAGCTGCGGAAGGCATACGGCTCCTTCGAGGCGCTTCGCGGCGTCACCTTCGAGATCCACGCGGGCGAGGTGTTCGGGCTGCTCGGCCCGAACGGCGCCGGCAAGACGACCACCGTGGAGATCCTCGCCGGCTACCGGCGGCGCGACTCGGGCACCGCGTCGGTTCTCGGCGAGGACCCGGAGCGGGCCGGGTCGGCCTGGCGCGAGCGGATCGGGGTCGTCCTCCAGTCTTCGGCCACCTACGCGAACCTCACGGTCGCCGAGAGCCTGCGCCTCTTCGCGGGCTACTACGCGAAGCCACGGCCGGTCGACGAGGTCGTCGAGCTCGTCGGGCTGCAGGACAAGCGCCGCGCGCGAGTGCGTACGCTCTCCGGGGGGCAGAAGCGACGGCTCGATCTCGGCCTCGCCCTCGTCGGAGATCCGGAGCTCCTCTTCCTCGACGAGCCGACCACGGGCTTCGACCCGGCCGCGCGGAGGGCCGCGTGGGAGACGATCAGGTCACTGCGCGCGCTCGGCAAGACGATCCTCTTGACGACGCACTACCTCGACGAGGCCGAGCAGCTCTGCGACCGTGTCGCCGTCCTGCGGGAGGGCCGCCTCGAGGCGATCGGCGCTCCGGCCGAGCTCGCCGGCGCGGAGCCCGCGACCGAGATCCGCTACCGGCGTGAGGGCGAGCGCCTCCTCGTCCGCACGGAAGACCCGACCCGGGAGCTGCACGAGCTGACCGGGCGCGCGCTCGCCGAGGGCTGGCGGCTGGAGGAGCTCGAGGTGCGCCGCCCCTCACTCGAAGAGGTCTACCTCTCGCTGACCGAGACTGAACGGGAGTGAGGGTCCTCTGGCACGAGCTGCGCGCGCAGCAGCTCCTCTTCTGGCGAAGCCGCGAGCTGGCCTTCTTCACGTTCCTGCTCCCAATCGGCTTCTTCGTCCTGCTCGGATCGGTCTACGGGGAGGACGAGATCGAGGGCGTCAAGGGCTCCCGCTACCTGCTCGCGGGCCTGCTCGGCTACGGCGTCGCCGCGACGGCGTTCGCGGGCCTGTCGATCTCCCTCGTGATCAGGCGCGAGGAGGGGATCCTGAAGCGGCTACGCGCGACGCCGCTCCCGCCCGCCACCGCGATCGCGGCGATGCTCGGGTCGACCCTCGTCGTCTACGCGCTCGAGGCTGTGGCTCTGATCGCGATCGGACGCGCCTTCTTCGACGTCCCTGTTCCGGACCGGCTGCTGTCGCTCGCGCTTGTCCTGCTCCTGGGCGCCCTCACCTTTGCCGCGCTCGGCCTCGCCCTCACCGCCTTCATCCGCTCGGGCGAGGGCTCGTCGGCGGTCGTGAACGCGATCTACCTGCCGATGACCTTCATCTCGGGCTCGTTCTTCTCGCCGCACTCGTTCCCGCGCGCGCTCGAGCTGATCGGTGAGATCCTGCCGCTGACCCACTTCATCCGCGTCGTGCGGTACGTCCTGCTCGAGCACGGACAGATCTGGTCCCGGCCGGGCGCGGTCTCGATCGTCGCCGCCTGGGGCGTCGGCGGCGCGATCGTCGCTATCCGCTACTTCCGCTGGGAGCCGCGCGAGGGTTAGCTTTCCGTGCTCCCGGCAAGGCATCGCCTGTGAAGACGGGCCCTGTCATCGCCTTCGCCACCCGCAACCACGAGCAGCCCGCGCTCGAAGTCCGAATCAATTTCGGCATCCTCGCCGGCCGGGAGGCGACCGCCGCGGAGATCGACGATCTGGCCGCCGCGCTCCTGCCGCTCGTCGGCGACGTCTCGATCGTCTCCGAGGAGCGCCACGAGATCGGCGAGGGGAGCGAGGCCGTCCTCCACCAGGTGCGGGTGGAGGTCGCCGCCGACCGGGTTCCCGCCGACGA
>JACDAS010000268.1 GCA_013695295.1 Actinomycetota bacterium
GCCTACTCGGCCTCGAAGGCGGCCGTGATCGCGCTCACGAAGGCGATCGGCAAGGACGTCGCCGGCACAGGCGTGCTCGTCAACTGCATCGCGCCGGCGGTGATCGAGACGCCGATCCTCGCCGGGCTCTCCGAGGAGCACGTCGGCTACATGGTCGAGCGGATCCCGCTCGGGAGGATGGGGACGGCCGAGGAGGTGGCGAGCCTGATCTGCTTCCTGGCGAGCGAGGAGCTCTCGTTCTCGACGGGCGCGACGTACGACATCTCCGGCGGGCGGGCGGTCTACTGATGGAGGCTCGCGGCTGGCGCCTCGTGCGCTTCGCTGGCCCGGACGGAAAGCCCCGCGTCGGAGCCGTCGAGCCGGGCGCGCCCACACGGGTGCGCGAGCTCGCGAGCGAGGACGTCCTCGACGCGATCCGGCTCGGCAGCGTCGCGGAGCGAGCGAGCGCGTCCGCTCACGTGCTCGAGGCGCTCGACCCCGAGACGCTCGAGCTCCCCGAGCCCTGGCAGCTGCTGTCCCCGCTCGACCCGCCGGAGACCTGGGCGGCAGGCGTGACCTACGAGCGAAGCCGCGACGCTCGCGTAGAGGAGACGCAGGTGCAGGACGTCTACAGCCTGGTCTACGAGGCCGAGCGGCCCGAGCTCTTCCTGAAGGACGCGGGCGGGCGGCGCACCGTCGGCCCCGGCGCGGCGATCGGCGTCCGCTCCGACTCCCGCTGGACGGTCCCGGAGCCCGAGCTCGGCCTCGTCCTCGGGGAGGGCGGCGAGCTCGTGGGCGCCACGATCGGCAACGACGTGACCGCACGGGACATCGAGGGCGACAACCCGCTCTACCTCCCCCAGGCGAAGCTCTTCGCGGCCGCATGCGCGCTCGGCCCCGCGGTCCTCCTGCCCGACGACTGGGCCCGGCCCTTCGAGATCGAGCTGACGATCGAGGACCCGACCGGGGCCGCCGTCTACGAAGCGTCCACCTCGACGGAGCGCATGCGCAGGTCGTTCGCCGAGCTCGTCTACTTCGCCGGGCGGGACAACCCGCTTCCGGCCGGGTCGGTCCTCCTGACCGGGACCGGCCTCGTCCCTCCGGACGACGTCTCCCTTGCCCCCGGCTACACGGTCACCGTCCGGGTACCGGGCATCGGCACGCTCAGGAACCCCGTGGACGCCGCGGCGGACCTGATCGAGAGAAAGGACACCGTGCATGTCGGTTGACGCCCCGCCGCTGCCCGCGGCCTCGAACTACGTCGGCGGCGAGTGGAGCCCGAGCCGCTCCGGCCGCACGTACGAGAAGCGCAACCCGGCGCGGCCCTCGGAGCTCATCGGCGAGTTTCCCGCCTCCGGTGCCGAGGACGTGGACGCCGCCGTCGGAGCTGCAGCGGCCGCCTACCCTGCCTGGTCGCGCCTGCCTGCGGCCGGACGCGCGGCCGTGCTGCTACGGGCAGCGGACGCGCTCGAGGCGAGCGTCGAGCAGATCGCCCGCGACATGACCCGCGAGATGGGCAAGCCGATCCGCGAAGCGCGCCTCGAGGCCGCGCGCGGCGCCCAGATCCTCCGCTACTTCGCCGGCGAGGCCTGGCGGCCGAAGGGCGAGCTCTACGAGCAGTCGGCCACCGGCGCGACGGTCTACACGCTGCGCCGGTCGCTCGGAGTCGTCGGCCTGATCACGCCCTGGAACTTCCCCGCCGCGATTCCGGTCTGGAAGACGGCGCCGGCGCTGATCTACGGCAATACCGTCGTCCTCAAGCTCGCGCAGGAGGCGCCGTTGACCGGCCTGCACATCGCCCGGGCCTTCGACGAGGCGGAGCTGCCCGCCGGTGTGCTGAACGTCGTCGTCGGCCGCGGCTCCGAGGTGGGCGCACCACTGGTGCGCCATCCCGACGTCCGGGCGATCTCGTTCACGGGGTCGGTTCCGGTCGGCCGGGAGGTGCGGGAGGAGGCGACGCGGCTCGGTAAGCGGGTTCAGCTCGAGCTCGGCGGCCACAACCCGCTGATCGTCCTCGCCGACGCACCGCTCGGTCGGGCGGCCGAGGCCGCCTACGCGGGCGCCTTCTGGTCCGCGGGGCAGAAGTGCACGGCGACGCGGCGGATCTTCGTGCAGGACACCGTGTACGACGACTTCAGGCGCCTCCTGCTCGAGCGGATCGAGCGCGGCCGGGTCGGCGACCCATCGGATCCCGAGACGGAGGTCGGGCCCCTCGTGAACGAGCGCCAGCTGGAGGACGTGCTCGCGGCGATCGCGCGCGGGCGAGACGAGGGCGGGATCGTGCTCGCCGGCGGCGAGCGCGCCGAGGGCGAGGGCTATCTCGTGCCCCCCACGCTCTTCGAGGACGTCTCCGACGACGCGATGCTGTCCTGCGAGGAGGTCTTCGGACCGGTCACCTCGCTCTACCGCTTCGCAACGCTCGACGAGGCGCTCGAGCGCGCGAACGCCGTCGAGTTCGGTCTCTCCGCCTCGATCTTCACGTCGAGCCTCGAGTCGGCGCAGCGTTTCGTCGACGGCCTCGAGGCCGGCATCCTGCACGTGAACTCGCAGACGGCCGGCGCGGACGTCCACGTGCCCTTCGGCGGGATCAAGAGCTCAGGCTTCGGCCCGCACGAGCAGGGTCGCGCAGCGCTCGAGTTCTACACGGAGGTCGTGACCGTCTACCACGATGTCTAGGGGTCTCTCCGGAGAGTCGTTCCTCGTCACCGGAGCGTACGGCTGCATCGGCGCCTGGGTCTGCCGCCAGCTGGTGCAGGAAGGGGTGCCCGTCGTCGCCTACGACCTCGGCGAGGACCCCTACCGCCTGCGCGAGGTGCTCACGGAGGCAGAGCTGGACGGGGTCGCCCTCGTCCGCGGCGACGTCGCAGACCTCGGAGGGCTCGAGCGGGCCGCCGAGGCGCACGGCGTCACCCACGTGATCCACCTCGCGGCGCTGCTGATCCCGCTCGTCCGCGCCGACCCGCCGCGCGGCGCCCTGGTCAACGTCGTCGGAGCGACGAACGCCTTCGAGCTCGCGAAGCGACGCTCTCTGCAGGGGCTCGCCTACGCCAGCTCGGCAGCGGTCTATGGCCCGGCAGACGGGTCGCGAATCGAGGACGCGCGCAACCCGAGCACGCTCTACGGCGTCTTCAAGTTGACCAACGAGGCGGTCGCGAAGGTGTACTGGGCCGAGGACGGCGTCGGGAGCATTGGGCTCCGCCCCTACGTCGTCTACGGGCCCGGCCGGGACCAGGGCCTGACCGCCGGGCCGACGCTGGCGATGGCGGCGGCCGCCCGGGGTGAGGCCTTCCACATCGCGTTCGGGGGCCGCTGCCAGCTGCAGCTCGCGCGCGACACGGCGCGAGTCTTCGTCGCCGCCGCCCGTTCTGGCCATCGGGGTGCGTCCGCCTTCAACGTGGGCGGGCCGGTGTCGCACCTCGAGGAGGTCGTCCGGGCGATCGAGGCGGCCGAGCCGGAGTCCGCAGGCCGGATCACGTTCGACGATGTGCAGCTTCCCTTCCCCGAGAGTCTCGACTCCGGCTCGCTGGCGGACGTCGTCGGCGGCGTCGGGTACACCCCGCTCGCGGAGGGCGTGCGGGAGACGATCGAGCACTACCGTGCCGGTGCCTGACTTCGCCGCGCGCTTCGGCGCCCTCTACACCGCCGCGATCGCCGACGTGCTCGACGGGCTCGGCCTGACGACGCAGACCCTCCCGCCTGCGATCCGACCGCTGGCGCCCGGCATGCGCCTCGCCGGGCCCGCCTTCGCGGTCCGGGGCCGACCGCGGCCGGGCGCTCCCTACGAGGCGTCGATCCGCCGCATCCTCGAGCTGCTCGGGGACATTCCGGCCGGGCACGTGGCCGTCTACGCCACCGGCGACGACACGAGCGCGCAGTTCGGCGAGCTCTCGGCCACGGCCCTCCACGCGCGCGGGGTCACAGGCGTCGTCCTGGACGGCGGCTGCCGCGACGTCGACTTCATCGCCGGGCAGGGCTTCCCCGTCTTTACCCGCTTCGTGACACCTCAGGACTCGGTGCCGCGCTGGGAGCCCGTCGACTGGGGTCACGAGGTCACGATCGACGAGGTCACCGTGGCGACCGGCGACTACGTCCTCGGCGACGCGGACGGCGTCGTCGTCGTGCCCGCGGCGGTCACCGCCCGGGTGCTGAAGGCCGCCGAGACGGTGGCCGCAACGGAGGACGAGGTGCGGGCAGCCGTCCGCGCGGGCCTGAGCCCGTTGGAGGCCTACGAGCGCTTCGGGAAGTTCTGACCGGCTCGCATCCGGGCTGCGAAACGACTGGCGGTATCGTCCGCCTCCGTGGCGATCGACGAGCGGCTCGAGGCCTACGCACGCCTGGCGGTGCGGATCGGCGCAAACCTCCAACCCGGCCAGGAGCTCGAGGTGGTCGGCCTCGTCGAGCACGCGCCGCTCGCGCGTGCGATCGCGCGCGCAGCCTGGGAAGCCGGCGCTACGTACGTCCAGGTGCGCTACGTCGACCAGCACGTGAGGCGCGAGCTGATCGCCCACGGCTCCGAGGAGGCCCTCTCCCGCACGCCTGCATGGATGCTCCAGCGTCTGCAGGACCTGATCGAGGGCCGCGGGGCCGAGATCCAGATCACCGGCAATCCCGAGCCGGAGCTCTTCTCGGATCTCGACGCGGGTCGGGTCGGCCGTGCGCGCCCGACGGCGCTGCACGAGCTCCGCGGGAAGATGGTCAACGACGCTCTCGTCAACTGGTCGATCGTGGCGTACCCGACCGAGGGCTGGGCGGAGACGGTCTTCGGGGAGCCTGACGTCGAGCGGCTCTGGCAGGCCGTCGCGACCGCGGTCCGGCTCGACGAGCCCGATCCCGTACGCGCGTGGCAGAAGCACATCGACCACCTCGTCGAGCGCGCGGAGCTCCTGAACCGCAGTGGCTTCGACGCCGTCCGCTACCTGGGCCCTGGCACCGACCTGACGGTCGGCCTGAACCCGGGCTCGAGGTGGCATGCGGCCGAGTTCGAGACGAGCTACGGGGTGAAGCACATCCCGAACCTCCCCACCGAGGAGGTCTTCACGACCCCGGACTGGCGCCGCGCCGAAGGAGTCGTCCGCTCGACGAAGCCGCTCAACCTGCCCGGCCAGAGCCTGACCGTTCACGACCTGGAGCTCAGGTTCGAAGCAGGCCGCGCGATCCGAGCGACCGCCTCCGCCGGCGCGGATGCGATCAGCGCCCAGCTCGCGATGGACGACGGGGCGTCCTTTCTCGGCGAGCTCGCGCTCGTCGACGGCACCTCCGCCGTCGGCCGGACGGGGATCACGTTCTGCGACACCCTCTTCGACGAGAACGCGACCTCCCACATCGCCTACGGCCGGGGCCTGACCGTCTGTATCGAGGGCGCACTCGGGCTGGGGATCGAGGAGCAGCGACAGCTCGGGGTCAACCACTCGTCCGTGCACACCGACTTCATGGTCGGGGGCCCGGAGGTCGACGTCGACGGACTGTCGAAGGACGGAACGGCCGTCCCGATCCTACGCGGGGACGACTGGGTGCTCACCTGAGGGTTCTCAGCCCGGACGAGCGGCTCAGGGCGTACGCACGCCTCGCCGTCCGGGTGGGCGTCAACCTCCAGCCGGGTCAGCCGCTCGCGATCGCGAGCTCGCCGGACCACGAGGCTCTCGTCCGCGCGCTGACGGCCGAGGCCTGGGCGGCCGGGGCGGACGAGGTCGACGTCCTCTACTCGGACCAGCACGTGCGACGTGAGCTGATCCTGCACGGGTCGGAGGAGGCCCTGACGCGCACGCCGGCCTGGTTGCTCCGCCGTGCGGAGGAGCTCGTCGAGCGGCGCTCGGCCGTGATCAGCACCACCGGCGACGCGGAGCCCCACCTGCTCGCCGACCTCGACCCTGGCCGCGTCGGGCGGACGCGCATGCCCGAGCTGACCGAGTTCTGGTGGGAGGCGATCGACGGGGGGCAGGTGAGCTGGTGCGTCTTCGGCTTTCCGAACGAGGGCTGGGCCCGCACGGTGTTCGGCGAGCCCGACGTCGAGCGGCTCTGGGCCGCGGTCGCGACCGCCGTGCGCCTGGACGAGCCCGATCCGGTTGCCGCGTGGCGTGAGCACGTTGCGAAGCTGCGCGCCCGCGGCGAGGAGCTCGAGCGGCGTCGCTTCGACGCTCTGCGTTTCCGCGGCCCAGGGACCGACCTCACCGTCGGCCTCAACCCGGGCTCGCTCTGGCCCGTCGAGGCCCGCACCGCCTGGGGAGTGCCGTTCGTCCCGAACATCCCGACCGAGGAGGTCTTCACCACGCCCGACTGGCGGCGAGCCGAGGGGACCGTGCGCGCGACCAGGCCGCTCGCCCTGCCCGGTCGGAGCGTCATCGTCTCGGACCTCGAGCTGCGGTTCGAGCAGGGCCGCATCGTCGAGGTCTCCGCCTCGAGCGGCGAGGAGGTGGTCCGCGC
>JACDAS010000056.1 GCA_013695295.1 Actinomycetota bacterium
TTCGCGCTCCTGCTCGACCTGACCGTCGAGGAGGCTCTCGTCAAGTTCGGGTTCCGCTACGCCGCCGCCGAGGACTGGGGCAGGCTCCGCGGCCTGTTCCGGCAGGCGCTCGCGTACAAGGGCGCCGGTGCGCTCCTCGCCGGCGGGGCACTCGCGGGGCTCGCGCCGCTGGCCGACGGCCTCTTCGGGGCCGAGGGGCTGACCCGCCCGCTCCTGATCGCCGCCCTCATCCCGGTCGTGCAGTCGCCCGAGTCGCCGGCCGGTGTCGCGCTGCTCCTGCGCGGCCGCTACGACGTCCGGGCGCTCTTCCTCCTCTGCTCGCAGGCGCTGAAGCTGGCCGCGATCGCGATCGCCGTCTCGCACGGCATCACCGCGCTGATCGTCGCGCTCGTGTGCGCGCAGGCCGTCGCCTCGGTCGCCGTCGGCGCGGTGGGCTTTGCCGCGTTCCGGCGCTTTCCCCGGGCCGCCCCGGAACGGCTCGGCGCGGACCGCGGCCTGATCCTCCGCTTCGTCGCGCAGTCGAGCTTCGGCACGGGCATCGTCTCGCTGCGCGGAGCGCTCGGAGCGCTGGTGCTCGGGCTGGTCTCGAACCCGGTCCAGGTGGGGTTCTTCCGGGCTGCGCAGGCGCCCCAGCAGGCCTTCTACGCACTCTCCTCGCCCGCGCGCCTGATCCTGCTGACCGAGCAGACGAGAGACTGGGAGCGGGGAGCCCGTGCGGCGGTTTTCGACGGAGTCCGGCGCTATTCCGTGGCGGCAGCGGCGCTCTGCCTCGTGACCCTGCCGCCGCTCCTCGTCTTCATGCCCGAGCTCGTGCGGCTCGCGTACAGCGCCGAGTACGCCGGCGCAGCAGATGCGGCCCGCATCGTGCTCGGCGCGGCGGCGTTGCAGCTCGTCTTCGGCTGGACGAAGTCGCTGCCGGTCTCGATCGGGCGGCCGGGCCTGCGGACGATCGGGTACGCGCTCGAGGCGGCGGTGCTGATCCCGCTCGTCGTCCTGCTCGGGCGCGAGTGGGGCGCGACCGGGGGAGCGGCGGCGATCCTCGGCTCGACCGCGGCGGTGTGCGCGCTCTGGGTCGTCCTGCTGGCCAGGCTCCGCCGCGAGCACGCGGGGCCGAGGTTGCCGGAGGCCGCGGTCTCGTGAGGGTTCTCGTCGTCTCGGGAATCTGGCCCCCCGACGTCGGCGGACCGGCGTCGCACGCGCCCGAGGTGGCTGACTACCTCGCCGGCCGCGGACACGCGGTCGAGGCGGTCACGACCGCGGCGGCCCGGCCCACGCCGCGGGCGTATCCGGTTCGCTGGGTGTCCCGTGAGATCCCGGTCGGAGCCCGGCACCTCGCGACGGTCGCGTCGATCCGGCGGCGCGCGACCGCCGCGGAGGTCGTCTACTCGACGGGCATGTTCGGGCGAAGTGCGCTCGGGTCTCTGCTCGCCCGCAGGCCGTACGTGCTCAAGCTGACGGCCGACCCCGCGCACGAGCGGGCGCGCAGGCGGGGCCTCGCGGCAGGGGGCGTCGAGGAGTTCCAGGGCGAGCCCGGCGGGCTCGCCGTCGGCGCGCTCCGGCTCGCACGGGACGTCGAGGTCCGCCACGCCGCACACGTGCTCTGTCCGAGCGCCTTCCTCCGGGGGCTCGCGATCGACTGGGGGATCGACCCGGGGCGCGTGGAGGTGCTGCCCAACCCGGCTCCGAGCCTGACGGCCCGAACGACCGCGGAGGAAGCTCGACGCGCGCTCGGCGTCGAGGGGCCGACGCTCGCCTTCGCAGGCCGCCTGACGGCCCAGAAGTCGCTCGGCGTCGCCCTCGAGGCGATCGCGCGCGTCGAGGGCGTGACGCTCCTGATCGCCGGGGAGGGCCCGGAGCGGGAGGCGCTCGAGCGGCGCGCGTCGGAGCTCGGGCTCGACGGTCGCGTCCGCTTCCTGGGCCCGCAGCCGCGCGAGCGCGTGCTGGAGCTCTTCCGCGCTTCGGACGCGGCGATCCTCTCGTCGAGCTGGGAGAACTTCCCGCACACGGTGGTCGAGGCTCTCGCCGTCGGGACGCCGGTGCTCGCCACGTCGGCGGGAGGCGTCGGCGAGGTCGTCGCGGACGGTCGAAACGGGCTGCTCGTCCCGATCGGGGACGTCGGCGGCCTTGCGGCGGCGGTCGCGAGGTTCTTCGGTGACGAGGAGCTCCGCGACAGCCTGCGCCGGGAGGCAGCGGCGTCCGTCGCGGCCTACGCGCCCGAGCGGATCTACGCCCGGCTCGAGGAGATCCTGACCGAGGCCGCAAGCCGGTGAGGAGGCCGCGCGTCCTGCTCGCCGGCCGGAACCGCTACCGGCTCCCGCTCGAGCCCGGGCTCGCGGCGAAGTTCGCGGCGCTCGAGCAGGTGCTCGACCTCCGCGTCCTCGGCAGCGCTCCCGCAGGGTCGCCGACGCACGAGGGGGCCTTCGCGCTCGTCCCGCAGGCAAGGCTGCTCGACGGGCCGCGCTTCTACGCCACCCTGCCGCTTCGCATCGCCGGCGAGCTCCGCCGGTTCCGGCCGGAGGCCGTGCTCGCCCAGAGTCCCTACGAGGCGGCGGCGGCGCTCGCGGGACGGTGGCTCGCGCGCAGCCGGGCGCGGGTGGTGGCGGACGTGCACGGCGACTGGCGCACGTTCGCACGCCTCTACGGGTCGCCTCGCCGGCGGCTGCTCGCCCCGCTCGCCGACCGGATCTCGGCGACCGCGCTCCGCCGGGCCGACGCGGTGCGGACGGTCTCGCCGTACACGAGCCGCATCGTGCGCGAGGCCGGGCTCGAGCCGGCGGCCGAGTTTCCGGCCTTCATGGAGCTCGAGCCCTTCCTCGCGACGCCCCCGGAACCGCTGCCGGAGCGCCCTCAGGCGCTCTTCGTCGGGGTGCTCGAGCGCTACAAGAACGTCGACGGGCTCGC
>JACDAS010000310.1 GCA_013695295.1 Actinomycetota bacterium
CCTCGCCGACGTCCTTCGCGACGTGCGGCGGGAAGGGCGGCGGCACCTTGCCGTGCCGCGCGAGACCCATCGCGAACTTCACTTCCTTGAGCGAGCGCGCGATCCCCTGCGTCTTTGGGACGAGCTCGGTCCCCCGCAGCCACCCCGTCGTCTTGGCCGAGGTGACGAACCACTTCGCGTGCTTCGCACCCATGTCCGAGTCGATGCCTTCCTTCATGGCCTCGGCGCCGAGCTTCGCGATCGCGTCCAGCGGGTCGACGCCCTTCGGGCAGCGCTCCTGGCAGAAGTAGCAGCGGGTGCAATCCCAGATCCCGTGCGGGCCCGAGAGCTCCTGGAGCCGCTCGACCGTCGCCCGGTCGCGATCGTCCCCGACGAACCGCATTCCCTTGGCGAGCGCCGCCGGGCCGAGGAAGTCGGGATCGGCCTCCATCGAGTTGCACTCCGAGACGCAGCAGCCGCACATGATGCAGAGCGACTCCTTGTGGATCACGTCCATCTTCTCCTGCGGGACGACATGCTCCTTCTCGCCCGGGTCTGCGTACCCGGGCTCGAGCCACGGAGTGACTGCGCGGATCTTCCCCCAGAACGGCTCCATGTCGACGACGAGGTCCTTCACGATCGGCATGTTCCCCATCGCGGAGATGACCGGGACATGACCGGCCTGCGCGATGTCGTACATGCGCGTCTTGCACGCCAGCACGGCCGCGCCGTCCATGCGCATCCCGCACGAGCCGCAGATCATCATCCTGCAGCTCTTCCGGTACGCGAGCGTCCCGTCCACCTTGTCCTTGACGAGGTCGAGGACGTCGAGGAGGGTCACCCACTCGGGCGCGTCCACCTCGTACTCCCGGAGCGCCTTCTGGCCGGCGACCGGGTCGTACCTCCAGATCTTGAGTGCGACCTTCATCGCTCTAGTACTTACTCTCCTCGGGCTTCCATTTCGTCATCGTGACCGGCCTCCGGTCCAGCCGCGGCCCGCCGTCCTCCCCTGTCACGAGCGTGTGCCGCAGGAAGTTCTCGTCGTCGCGCTCAGGGTAGTCGTACGGCCGCGCGTGGGCGCCCGCGGCTTTCCTTGTGGTCGAGCCCGGAGACGACCATGCACTCCGTTGACTTCCTCAAGGACGCCGGTCTAGCACCGTGCGTGTCGCCTTTCGGCTCATCTGCGACACGGCGTTCCTGGCAGTCGATCCCGGGGGCCGTGCATGTGCGCCGCGTCAGGTGTGCTCGGGATGCAGGCTGCGACGATCTCCCTCCGGCGCGTGCGTCGCCAGCCTGAGCCGGCATAATCGAATGGATCCGCCAATCCGTGCCCTGGGAGATCCACAGCGAGCACACGGCGGTGCCGAGCCAGCGCCGACAGGATCGGCACCCACGCGAAGGCGTCGCCCAGGCCGCCGTGGATCAGAAGTAGCGGGGAGCCGGCCCCAAGCTCCAGCACCTGCGTCTCACCCTGCGACCAGCGCACCCGGCGGACACGCGCTTCGGGCGCATACCGCGCGAGCAGAGCGGCCTGTGCCGCCTCGAACTGCCGATGGTGCCCGCGCGTGTTCCATGCGAGCGTCGGACGCGTATCGCGAGGGCCCCGGTCATCGGGGCCCTCGGCGTCTCAGAGTGAGACGATCGCCTTGCTCCCGCGCTCCTGAGCCTTCCAGACTGCGCCAACCCCGTCGAGAGAGAACGTCTCGACATCGATCACTATCCGGCCCGCGGCGACGTGCTCGACCACGTCGAGATAGGCCTGCTTGCTCTCGTCCGTAGAAAGCGCGAAGTTCGAGTGACCGAGGATGGAGAGTCGCTTGCCGCGGACGCTGGCGGAGCGAAAGGTCGCCTCGGGCCCGGCCGACTGCCCGAGGTGGACGATCCGCGCCCCGGGCGCTGCGGCCTCAACGGCTGCCTGGGCCGGCTCACCCCACAGCGCATCGATCACCAGAGTCGGCCCCTCGGCACCTGCCGCCTCGCGCAGCCGCTCGGATAGACCGTCTCCGTCCAGCGCCACGGTTGCATCCGCGCCAAGTTCGCGCGCGCGCTCGAGCCGGTCGGGGTCACGGCCTGCGGCGACGACACGTTCTGCTCCCAGCACGCGGGCGACCTAGAGAGCGATCGAACCTACGGTGCTGGTCGCGCCGAGGACGAGCACGCGATCGCCCGGCCGCACGGGCGCCCGCTCGGCCAGAGGTAGCCAGCCGGCGATCCCCGCAATCCCGCAGGTGGCGGCGACCGCATCGTCGACCCCGTCCGGGACGGTAACGGCGAGCGCGGCGGGAAACTCGACTCGCTCGGCGAGAAAGCCGTCGCGCCCGATGCCGCGGCCCTCTCCGAACAGGTACATGCGCTTGCCGTCGAGCCGTCCGACCGCCTCGCACCCGGGCACG
>JACDAS010000316.1 GCA_013695295.1 Actinomycetota bacterium
GTGGCGGCGCAGTCGTAGGGCAGGAGCTCGGCATCGTCGGCGCGGAGGAACGTCCATACCCCGGGATCGAGCTCCCGGTCCACCCGTGCCGACCAGAGCGTCATACGGTCGCGAGGCGGCGGTCCCGGGCCGCGGCCAGCTCCGTCTCGAGCACCGCCAGGCGGATGAAGCCGTCGGCAGCGGCGTGGGGGAAGGTCTCGCCGGCGCCGTAGGAGGCGAGCGCCTCAGCGTAGAGGCCGTATGCCGACCGCCGTCCCGTCACGACCGCCGCGCCGGCGGCCAGCCGCACGCGCACATCGCCCGTCACGAGTCGCTGTGTCTCGGCGACGAAGGCGTCGTAGGCCGCGCGCACAGGGCTGAACCAGAGGCCGCGGTAGACCAGGTCGGCCCACCTCGGCTCCAGCTCGCGCTTCGCATCCAGCTCGCCCTTCGTCAGGACGAGATCCTCGAGCGAGCGGTGCGCCTCGATCAGGGTCATGGCCGCAGGGGCTTCGTAGAGCTCGCGGCTCTTGATCCCGACCACCCGGTTCTCGATCATGTCGATCCGCCCGATCCCGTAGGCGCCGGCGAGCCCGTTCAGGCGCGCGACGAGGTCGGCAAGCCCGAGCTCCTCGCCGTCCAGCATCACCGGCAGGCCTGCCTCGAAGGCGATGGTGACCTCCCGGGGCGCCGGCGCGGATTCCGGGGGGCCGGTCAGCTCGAACGCCTCCTCGGGCGGCGCCGCCCACGGGTCCTCGAGCGCGCCCGCCTCGATCGCGCGCCCGAAGAGGTTGTCGTCGACCGAGTACGGCGAGGCGGGCTTGGCCTCGACCGGGATGCCGCGCTCGCGGGCGTAGGTCATCTCCTCGTCGCGGGTCCAGACGCGGTCGCGCAGGGGCGCGATGACGCGCACGCCCGGGTAGCGGGCCTTGAACGCGAGCTCGAAGCGGAGCTGGTCGTTGCCCTTGCCCGTGCAGCCGTGGACGACGGCCTCGGCTCCCAGCTCGAGCGCGAGCGAGGCGACGGCGTCGGCTATGACGGGACGCGAGAGCGCGGAGATGAGCGGGTAGCGCCCCTCGTAGAGCGCGTTCGTCAGGAGCGCCTTCGCCACCTGCTCCTCGGCGAACGCGTCCCTGCGGTCGATTACGAGGACGTCGTCGGCGCCGGCAGCGCGACCCCGCGCGACGGCGGGAGCGAAGTCGGTGTCCTGGCCGACGTCGACCAGCACCGCCACCACCTCCTCGAAGCCGTACGGCTCCTCCTTCAGCCACGCGATCGCGCAGCTCGTGTCCAGCCCGCCCGAATAGGCGAGAACGGCGGTGCCTGCTGGGTGGGGCACTAGGTGTCTCCTTCCAGGTGGTGCTGCAGCTCGGCGGCGAGATCGGCGCCTGCGAGGCCCTCGCGCGCGACGACGATGATCGTGTTGTCACCGGCGACCGTGCCCGCGACATCCGGCAGGCGGGCCTCGTCGAGAGCCTGCGCCAGCGCACTGGCGCAGCCAGAGGGCGTCTGCAGACAGACGAGATTGCCACTCGGCGCGAGCGAGAGCGTCCAGCGCCGCAGTGCCGCCGTCAGCTCGCTCAGCCGGCTCAGGTCGGCCGCGCCCGGGAGGGCGTAGACGAGGCGTCCCTCGGGCCCGCGCACCTTGACGAGGCCGAGCTGCGCGACGTCGCGGGAGACGGTGGTCTGGACGGCGTCGTAGCCGGCCTCGCGCAGGGCGGCGGCGAGCTCCGCCTGCGTCGAGAGGCGGCGCTCCTGGACGAGGCGCAGGATCGCGCCCTGTCGGCCGAACCTCGTCATGCGGTCAGCACCTCCGGGTCGATGGCGCCGCGGAGCGGGGCGAGCGCGAGCAGGGCGGCGGTCGCGTAGCAGCCGGGGTTCGCGATCAGCCTCCCCGAGGGCGGGAAGAGCTCGGGGAGCGCGTAGCACCAGTCGCGCAGCGCGGCAGGCGCGGGGTGCTCCCAGCCGTACCAGCCGGCGTAGCGCCCGCCCTCCTGCAGGCGGTGCGCGCCCGAGAGGTCGACCACCACCCCTACCGCCGGAGGAGTCAGGGCCGCCGCCCGCTCGTGCGGGAGGCAGAGAAAGAGGAGGTCGGCGCCGCAGGCGAGCGCCTCGGCCACCGCCACGAAATCCGGAAGGTCGACGTCTTCGAGGCGGGGGTCGAGCGCCGCCGCCCCCCTCCCGGCGAGCGAGTCCGAGCCGAGGGCGACCGGCTCGAGATCGGGGTGGGCCAGGATCCTGTCGAGGAGCTCCTGGCCCACGTAGCCGGCGCAGCCTGCAATCGCGACGGAAGTCATG
>JACDAS010000070.1 GCA_013695295.1 Actinomycetota bacterium
GCACCCGCCGCGCGCCGGCGCCGACCGCGGCCTCGACCGCTGCAACGGCGTCGGCCGTGCACATGTCGAGCCGGTTCCAGGACTTGATCCGGTAGCGCACCTCGGCGAACCCGAGCGAGGGAAAGCGGGGGGCGAGCCGCCGGACGAGGTACTCGACCGAGGCGCTCCACGTCCCCGGGACGTCCCGACCCGAGCCACCGTTCACGCAAACGACGGCGAGTGAGGCTAGCGGCCCGGTGGCGCGCATCGCGGCCCCGCTCGCGAGCGGGGTGGGGGCCGAGGCAGGCGGCGTCAACTGAACCGCAGGCCCTGTGCGCTGAGCCCGGCGGGAGAGGCGAGACGGCTCACCGCGCGACTCTATCGCCCGAGGACTCACACCCTCGTAACCGTCTTGCCCCCAAAACATGGCCAGGTTGTTGCGAGGATCGCAGGCACGGTGGCGAAGGAGACTGGAGCACGGCCTCGACGCGGCGCTGTCTGGTGCGCGCGAGCAGGGCGCAGCCCTGATCGCCGCCCACCCCTATGCAGCGGGGGCGGCGCTGGCCGCACCGCGCCGGACCGCGCGGTGGGCCGGCGCGTGGCGCGAGCTGGCTCCGGCCGTCGACCGCTTCGAGCTCGTGAACCGCAACGAGTTCTTCCACTGGGTCTCGGCGGCGGGTCTGCGCGGAGTTGCGACCGGGGACTTCCACCGACCCGAGCACCTCGCGACCTGGAAGACCCTGCTTCCGTGCGCCAAGGACGAGGCGAGCCTCGTGAACTACCTGCGGAGCTCCGGCCCCGCCTACCTCGTCGACCTGACCGCCGCGCCCGACCTGCGGCTTGCAGCCTGAGCATTGGTCGCGTGACGACGCGGCAATCCCAGAGGGGGCGGCTCCGCCGCAGGTTCCGGTGCCTCCAGAGCGGCCACCTCGTGTACCTCGCTGCCTCGCCAGGCGATGTCGCGGGGTGGGAGAGCTGCGCGCGCTGCGGGCGGCGGCGCCTCATCGAGCGTGGGGCCGGGCTCAATCCTCCGGCTAGATGCTCTGCCGCCTCTATCCGCTCAACGGCGGATCAGCCAGGCGAGGCGACGATCACGGCCGCGTCCGGCGCGAGTGTCGTGCCCCGGTTCGGCCCCGGCACGATCACCCGGTAGCGGGGCCCCAGCCACTCACGGCGCATGAAGGTGCCGAACTTCCCTCCCGCCCGCGTCGCCTTGCCGGTGACGCGCGCCCAGCCGCTGCCGCGGCAGGCAAAGCAGTCGACGAAGGCAGAAAGCCGGATCGGGTCGCCCTCCGGGGTCGGCGAGTAGCCGGTGACGGGACGGCCCTGGAAGCTCGCCTGCCCCTCGATCAGCACCGTTCGGGACTTCAGGGTCGCGGTCGCCGTCACAAGCGTGGGGGCGCCTCGCCAGCGCGAGAAGCGAAGCTCGAGCGTGCCTGGAACCCCCACCCGCCAGGCCTGCAAGGCCCAGAGGCGCCCGTCAGGGGTGCGGCGAAGTGCGCGGCGGAAGGGCAACACCGGCGCCGTCACCGCTCGGCTCACGTCCGGCCCGCTCAGCCGCCCACCCGGAAGCAGCAGCCCTTGCGCGGGCACGAGCACCGAGCGTCGCGCGCCGCCCGCGAGCCAGCTCACCTCGGCGTTGCCGGCGGCATCGACCCGAAGCGCTGCTCGGTCCACGTTCGCCGCGATCGTGACCGAGGCTCGGGCGGCGGCGGGAGTGAGGATCGCCGTGGCGCAACAGGCGAAGCACAGCCAGCGCATCGGGCGGCAGGTTCCCCGCGGGGCGGATCGGCAAACAGCCAGGGGTAGCGCCGCCACCCGTAGGGCTTCCACCGCGGGCTCAGATCGTCAGTTCATCCACGAGTTGTTTGGGAAGCGCCGGGTCCGTGCTCCGGCAGCCGCCGCAACGGCTCGTTGCTCTACCGGGAGACGCTCAGCGTGGCGGAATCACGTTCAGCTGGAGCCGCCTGTCGGGTGTAGTCGCCACCGAGCGCTAATCGGAACTGAGGGCGTACGCGCCGAGCGCCGCGAAGCCGAGCGCCGCCGCGGCTCCGGCCGGCTTGCGGCGCGCGAGCAGCAACGCATCCGAGAGGTCGTAGACGATCCGCTGCACGATTGCCGGCGAGCCGCCGCCGCCGAGGAGGAGCAGCGCGCTCCCGACGTCGCGGAAGCCGATCGCCCGGGCCGTCTCCGAGTCGGTCTCCATCAGCCGCGCGAGCGAGCCCGGATTGACGACGCCGAGGACGCCGAAAGCAAGCGCGCCGCCGCCGAGCAGGCGCGTGAGGGAGGTGCGCGACACGGAGAAGCCGTTCACGCCCGCGACTCTACGGGACGCGCGCTATCCCCGGCGTGGGTTGTGGCGGGTCTCAGCGTCGTGTCGGTTACGGCGCTCTTCACCGCCGGGGACGACGCGTTTCCAACGCGGCGCGGTCAGCTCGTAACCTTCGCGAGCAGCTCCTGCACGCGGCGGTCGATCTCGTCCCGGATCGCGCGCACCTGCTCGAGCGATTTTCCCTCGGGGTCGGCGACCTCCCAGTTCTCGTACAGCTTGCCCGGGTAGATCGGACAGGCGTCGCCGCAGCCCATCGTCACGACCGCGTCGGCCGCGCGGACGACCTCGTCCGTCATCGGCTTGGGGAATGCCTCCGAGAGGTCGAGCCCCAGCTCCTCCAGCACCGAGGCGACGGCGGGGTTGACGCGCTCGCCCGGGTCGCTGCCGGCGGAGCGAACATGGATACGGCCCTCGCCCCGTTGGCTCATGAGCGCTGCCGCCATCTGGCTGCGACCCGCGTTGCGGACGCAGACGAAGAGAACCTCCGGCACCTCCTTCGTGATCATCCCCTCCGCCTGCCCGAAAGCCCTGAGCCGCTCGCGGGCGAAGCGGTAGGCGAGCAACGGCACGAAGTCGTTGAAGTGGGCGCGCCCGAGCTGCTCCGTCGACTCGGAGACGAACCGGTCGATCGTCTCGCGCGAGAAGGTGCC
>JACDAS010000335.1 GCA_013695295.1 Actinomycetota bacterium
CGACGACCTCGCGCACCCGCTGGGAGGGCGCGCGCCTCAGGGTCAGCCCGCGCAGCCCCGGCAGCCCGAGCGCCCGTCCGGCGGCGGCGGCCGTGATCGCGACCGGGCCCCAGTCGTGGTAGGGGGACAGCGTGTCGTAGGGGTCCGGCACGGAGACGAGGTAGGGAACGGGCTTCGAGCCGAGCCAGATGTCGGTGACATCGGCCGTGCGGCCACCCGAGCTCGCGTAGAAGAAGGTCAGGGCGATCTTGCCCTCGTGCAGCAGCACCTGCCCCCGCGTCGCGTCGACGGACGCGCGCGCGGACGGGGTCTCGGCGGCGACCCCGCCGTAGACCTGGCTCCGGGTGTCGGCGTAGAGGTCGTAGTCGCCGCCCCGCAGGCTCGCGAGGGCGTAGGAGCGGGCCGCGACCGCCTGCGACTTGAGCGCCTCGAGCGGCCAGTCGGAGGACATCTCGGACGCGATCACCCCGTACAGGTAGGCGTCGAGGCCGACCGTGTTCACCGCCTGAAGCGAGCCCGCGGCCTGCGTGACCCGGATCGAGCCGCGGTAGAGCCGCCCGTCGAGACTCAAGGAGGCCTGCCCTGGCAGGGCCACGAGCGGCGGCCGGAGCCCGCGCGACGGCACCCTGTAGGTGCCCGCAGGCAGCGCTCGCGTCCCGCCCGTCGTCTGCAGAGTGAACGGGCGGGCCGATGCGATCGTGAGCGTCCTGCGGCCCTCCGAGACGAGCACGCGAACCCGCGAGACCGGCGCCTTGCCGAGCGCCGTGCCCGGGTAGTAGTGCGCGAGGATCCGGTCGTAGGTCGAGCCGCTCCGCGCGTAGCCGAGGGCGCCGTACTGCGCGAGCCCGACGCCGTGGCCCCAGCCGTGACCCGAGACGACGAACGTCGTCACGGAGGCAGGCACCGGTGCAGGCGCGGCAGCGACCCCGGCCGTCGAGACCAGCAAGGGCAGGAGGAGGAGCAGAGTCAGGGTGCCTCGACGAGCCATGTCTCGAACGCGTTCGAGGCTAGCGGAAGCCTCCCTCCCCCCGGGCCGCGGAGCCGCGCTAGGAGAGGCGGTCGGCGTACTGGCGGGCGTAGTAGGCGCGGTACTCGCCCGACTTGATCCGCTCCCACCAGGCGCGGTTTGCCCGGTACCACTCGACCGTCTGCTCGAGCCCCTGCTCGAAGCTCTGCTCGGGCCGCCAGCCGAGCTGGCGGAGCTTCGACGAGTCGAGGGCGTAGCGGCGGTCGTGTCCAGGCCGGTCGGCCACGTGGCGCAGGAGGGACGGGTCGGCGCCCGTCGCCTCGACGATGCGGCGCATCACGTCGAGGTTCTCGCGCTCCTCGCCGGCCACGTTGTAGACCTCGCCCGCGGCACCCTCGTGGAGCACGAGCTCGATCGCCGCGGAGTGATCGGCGACGTGGAGCCACTCGCGGCGCTGCCGTCCGTCGCCGTACACCGGGAGCGGCTGGCCGTCGAGCGCGTTCGTGACGAAGAGCGGGATCAGCTTCTCGGGATGCTGGTGCGACCCGTAGGTGTTGGCCCCGCGCGTGACCCGGGCGTCGACGCCGTAGGTGCGCACGTAGGCGAGCACCTGCAGGTCTCCCCCCGCCTTCGAGGCCGAGTAGGGGCTCGACGGCCTCAGCGCGTCGGTCTCGCGAGAGGTGGTCCCCTCGGGGATGTCGCCGTAGACCTCGTCGGTCGAGACGTGGACGAGCCGCGCGCCGCTGCGGCGTGCCCACTCCAGGAGCACGTGCGGCCCGTAGACGTCGGTGCGGATGAAGTCTCCGGCCTCGAGGATCGAGCGGTCGACATGAGTCTCGGCGGCGAAGTTGACGACGGCCTCGCACCCCTCGGCCGCCTCGGAGACTGCGCCGGCGTCTGCGATGTCTCCCTCACGGAAGTCACAGCCGAGTCCCTCGAGGTTGGCGAGGTTGCCCGAGTAGGTCAGCTTGTCGAGCACGACGACGTCGTCGCCCACAGCGAGGCGACGCCTGACGAAGTGGGAGCCGATGAAGCCGGCCCCGCCCGTGACGAGAACGCGCATACCCGAAGCCTAGACCAGCCGTGCGAGGCACTCCCGCAGCCCTTCGCGCCAGTGTGGCAGGCGCGGGGCCTCGGGTCGCTCGCTGCGCAGCACCGAGTAGGCGGGCCGCGGCGCCGGCCGGCCGAGCTCCGCAGTCGAGATCGGGCGCACGCGGCAGGCGAGCCCGGCCTCGGCGAAGACGGCCTCCGCCAGCTCGGCCCAGGTGCAGTCCCCGTCCGCAGCGAGATGCCAGGTCCCGTGCGGCTGCGCCACGAGCTCCCGCACCGCAGCGGCCAGGTGCCCGACGTAGGTCGGGCTCGTCCGCTGATCTGAGACCACCGCGACCTCGCCGCGCTCGGAGCCCAGGCGCAGCATCGTCCGGACAAAGTTGTCGCCGGTCGGACCGAAGAGGCCGGACGTGCGGACGATCCAGGCGTGCTCACCCGCGGCCCCTTCGCCGTGGAGCTTCGTCCGGCCGTACGCCGACCGGGGATTGGCCGCGTCGGACTCGACGTACGGCGTGCGCTTGCGCCCGTCGAAGACGTAGTCGGTCGAGAAGTAGACGAGCGGCGCTCCAAGCTCGGCGGCGTGCTGCGTCCCGCCGACGTTGACCGCGGCCGCGCCCTGCGGGTCGCTCTCCGCACCGTCGACGTCGGTCCACGCGGCCGCGTGGAGAACCAGGTCGACGACCTCGAGCCCCTCAGGCGGCGGGAGCTCGACGTCCCAGTCCTCGCGGCGGAGGGCGACGACGTCGTCTCGGGCGAACGCCTCCGCGAGCGCGGTGCCGAGCTGCCCGCCGGCGCCGGTTACGAGGACGCGTCGCGCCGGGACAGGATGGGTGATTGCGTGCTCCAGAGGTGGTGGACGCGCGGGTCGTCCCACGGCACCTCGTGCTCGTCCGGGTCGGAGGGGTCGTACTCCTCGGTCACGTGGTAGAGGAAGAGGAGGTCGGTGAGGGCCTCGAACCCGTGCGCGAGCGTGCCGCGGATGTAGATCGCGACCGGGTTTCGCTCGCCGACGTCCTCGGTGAAGGTCTCGCCGCTTGCCCGGTCGAGCACGACGACGCGCGCCGTGCCCTGGAGGCAGGCAAAGAGGTCGTCCTGCCCCCGCTCGTGGTAGTGCAGGCCGCGGATCACCCCTCTCCGGGAAAAGGAGAGGTTCGTCTGTCGCGCGGGCCTCGGCAGGGCGCTCTCGCGGTAGAGCTCGGTGAACCACCCGCGCTCGTCGGCGTGCCGGCGGAGCGGGATGCGGGTGATGCCTTCGATCACGCCCCGGCGTCCGCCCTGTGCGCACGCACGAAGTCGTTCACCTCGTAGTAGGCCTCGATCGACTCGCCCGCGTCGCCCCAGAATCCCTCGAGCACGTCGTACTCCATCGTCCCCTGGCCGACGTACCAGTTGTTGACGTCGGTGATCTCGAGCTCGCCTCTCCCGGAGGGCACCAGGGTCCCGATCACGTCGAAGACCTCGGCGTCGTAGAAGTAGAT
>JACDAS010000349.1 GCA_013695295.1 Actinomycetota bacterium
GTTGGGCTGTTCGCCCATTAAAGCGGTACGCGAGCTGGGTTCAGAACGTCGTGAGACAGTTCGGTCCCTATCCACCATGGGCGCTGGAGGCTTGAGAGGAGTCGTCCCTAGTACGAGAGGACCGGGACGAACAGACCGCTGGTGTATCAGTCGTCGTGCCAACGGCGCTGCTGATTAGCTACGTCTGGACGGGATAACCGCTGAAAGCATCTAAGCGGGAAGCCCACCTCGAGATGAGGCTTCCCATCCCCTCGAGGGAGTAAGGGCCGTGGGAGACCACCACGTTGATAGGCGGGACGTGCAAGCGTGGCAACGCGTTCAGCGGACCCGTACTAATTGCCCGAGGTCTTGATTTTGAACAGGTGCTAGCCGCTATGGAGTTTTGAGGGTGCGCGTGCGGTTGCGCGGTCCGTGAGCCAGGTTTCAGCGGCTCGAGCGACTACGTATGCACGCTCAAGCCAGACTGAAGTCTGGCACGAGATTTATAACTTTCGGCGGTCATAGCGGCGGGGGTACACCTCTTCCCATTCCGAACAGAGAAGTTAAGCCCGCTTGCGCCGATGGTACTCGGAGGGCAACCTCCCGGGAGAGTAGGTAGCCGCCGAATTAGTCTGGCCCGGAGTCCTGCGGACTTCGGGCCATTTTCTTTCTCCGGAACTGATCGGCACGACCTCACGAGGGCGAGAGACTCAGGCGGCGCGAAGCTTCTCGTGCCAGCCGGGGTCGAGTCCTCGTAGGCGCCGGACGCGCTCTGCCACGGATGGGTGAGTGGCGAAGAGCTTGCTCACGCCCTCCTCCGCAAACGGGTTGACCGTGTACAGCGGCTCGGTCATCGCGTTTGCGCGAAACTCGACGAGGTCGCTGGCCTGCTCCAGTCGGAGCAGGGCGTCGGCCAGGCCGTGCGGGGACTCGCAGAGGGAGGCCGCGAGGCGGTCGGCTGCGAACTCCCGCGCGGGTGAGAGCAGGAGGTGCACGAACGCCGCCGCGACCGGGCCGACGACGAAGAGCAGCGCCCGCTGGAGCCACCCCCCGAGCCGGGTGAGCTCGACCAGGGTCGTCGCCAGAACGACGGCGACCGTCTGAAGCAGCACATCGCGGTGGCGTAGGTGGGCGATCTCGTGGGCGAGCACCCCCTCGAGCTCGGCGGGGCTCGCTGCGGCCAGGAATCCGGCGCTGAGGGCCAGGACCGCGCCGGCGCCGCCGCGCCCGCCCCCGAGCGCCCGCGGGAAGCCGTCGGGGAGCAGGTAGATCCGGGGCTTTACGACCTGGGCGCGCATGGCGAGGCGCTCGACGGTGGAATGGAGCGCGGGCGCCTCGGCCGGCAGCAGCTCGCGTGCACCCACCATTCCGGTGACGACGCGGTCGGCCGACCAGTAGACGGCCGCTGCGAGCAGGGCTCCTCCGAAGGCGAAGACCGAGAGCAGGCGGTAGCCGCCGAGCGCCCAGCCTGCAGCGCCCAGCAGCCCGCACAGCCCCGTGAGCAGGAGCCAAAGCTTGAGCACGTTCCGGATGACGAGCAGCGAGCGTGGGGGAGGCGGCGGCGGGTCTCCGCCGGGCATCTAGGTGTCCTCGTCGCGCTCGTCCTCGGCGAGCCCTCGCGGCGGCCAGTCGGGCTCGGGCGCGTCGCAGCGGCTCGAGCAGTGCAGCGACGCGATGTTCTGCAGCGGAATCAGGATGTGGCCGTTCAGCTCGATGTGGGCGACGTCGTCGACGACGCAGTACGCCGTCAGTACCCCGTCCTGGTAGTCGCCGCCGAAGAGTGCCACCTCGATCTGCTCGCCCTTGTACTTGCTGGTGTAGTCCTCCACCCGACCAAGTCTAGAGGCCTGATGCGAGCCTCGGCCGCCGCCGGGAATCGCTCCAAGGCCATGCGGGCAGCGCGCTGAGCCGGCGCCGCGCCTGCGGCTTCGCCGGCCCGGCGGGGTCTTGTGTCTTGTCTGTCGTTCCGCTCAGCCGGCAGGCGAGGGAGGCTGTCGGGCAGCCTCGCGCCGCAACTCCTCGTCTCGGGCGATCAGATCGTCGATCCCGCTCGCGGGGCACAGCTCGCTGAAGACGTCGCCCTCGACGCAGACCGCCGACAGACGCGCGTTCGGCTCGACGGGCCGGAGGCGGCGGTAGTCGTGGACGTGCAGACCCAGCGCTGCGGCGTGGGCCGCCCTGATCGGGCCGCCGTGGGAGACGACGAGGATGCGCCCCCCGGGGTGCGAGCCCGCGATCCCGCGCAGGGCCGCCAGCACCCGGTCGCTCATGCGCTCGTAGCTCTCCCCATCGTCCCAGCCGGCCGTCCCCGTCTGCCAGCGTTGATGCCCGTCGGGAAAGCGCTCGGCGGCCTCCGCGCGTGTCAAGCCGGACCAGGCGCCGACGTCGACCTCGCGGAGTTCCGACACGACGCACACGCCGAGGCCCTGTCGGCTTGCGACCGCGCGCGCGGTGTCGCGCGCGCGGC